>USMP01000169.1 GCA_900555795.1 uncultured Eubacteriales bacterium | reverse complement strand
TCCCTCACTGACAGGATCGGGCGGGGTGGATGCGCAGGCTGCCAGCAGCAGACACAGGGCCAGGGCCGGCAGCAGAAAAGCAAGTCGTTTCATGAGGAAACCTCCTGTAGAGATCGGCCGTGTAGGGCTGTGAATGGGAAAAATGATATACTATAGTGTACCAGATTGTGGATTATTCTGCAAGAGAGGAGAATCCGGGGCGCCTGCCCGGGCTTCCCAATAAAAAGCGTGCCGCGGGGCAGCGCCCCGCAGCACGCGAAATATAAAGACAGCTTACTTAGAACATCTCCACGTAGGCGTCCCGCTCCGGGCCCACGGAGACATACTTGATGGGGCAGCCGATGGCCTTTTCCACATAGGCCACATAGTCCAGGGCCGCCTGGGGCAGTTCCTCCCGGCTTCGGCAGGAACTGATGTCCCGCTTCCAGCCGGGCATATATTCCACTACCGGCTTGGCATCCTCCAGCACGGCGGGGAAGGGGAACTCATCCGTCTGCACGCCGCCCAGGGTGTAGTGGGCGCAGATGGGAATCTCGTCCATGTAGCTGAGCACATCCAGCTTGGTCAGGGCGATCTCCGTGGCGCCCTGGCACTGGACGCCGTAGCGGGTGGCCACCAGGTCAATGGGGCCTACCCGGCGGGCACGGCCGGTTTTGGCGCCGTATTCCGCTCCCGCCTCCCGGAGTTTTTCCGCCTCCTCGCCAAACCACTCGCAGGTGAAGGGGCCCTCGCCCACGCAGGAGGAGTAGGCTTTCACCACGCCAACCACCTTGTCCAGCCTGGCGCTGGGCAGGCCGGAGCCCACGGGCGCGTATGCGGCAATGGCGTTGGAGGAGGTGGTGTAGGGGTAGATACCGTAGTCCAGGTCCCGCAGGGAGCCCAGTTGGGCCTCAAAAAGGACGTGCTTTCCCTCCGCCTGGGCCTTGCGTAAAAAGGCGCCGGTGTCGCAGACGTAGGGCTTGATCTTCTCGCCGTACTCCGCTACCCAGGCCCGCAGGTCCTCCATGGTGTAGCCCCTGGCGCCGTATACCTTTTCCAGCGTCAGGTTCTTCCACGCCAGGATGCCCTCCAGGTGCTCCCAGAGTTTGTCGGGGTAGAGCAGTTCCCCGGCCATGACCGTCTTTTTCTGATACTTATCGGAGTAGAAGGGGGCGATGCCCTGCTTGGTGGAGCCGTATTTTTTGTCGGCCAGGCGCTGTTCCTCCAGGCCGTCCAGATCCCGGTGCCAGGGCAGCAGCAGGGAGGCCCGGTCGCTGATCTTCAGATTGTCGGGGGTGATGGCCACTCCCTTGCCCATCACATCCTGCATCTCGTTGTACAGGCTTTCGCAGTCCAGGGCTACGCCGTTGCCCAGAATGTTTACCACGCCCTGACGGAAGATGCCGGAGGGCAGCAGGTGCAGGGCAAACTTGCCCTGTTCGTTGACAACAGTGTGGCCGGCGTTGCCGCCGCCCTGGTAGCGCACCACGACGTCGTACTTGCTGGTGAGCAAGTCCACCATGCGGCCCTTTCCCTCGTCGCCCCAGTTGATGCCTACGATTGCAGTTAACATAAAAAATCCCCCATCTGTAAACTTAACAATATTGGGTCGTGGCATGGGGCGCTTGCGGAAACCTCACACCTTTCAATAGTTTACCACAGATTCGACAAAAAAACAACGAGAGATTTTTTCCCACATTTACCGGGAAACTCCTGGGAGCGGCGCCGCTTCCGGCGGCGGGGGCGGCGTGAACCACTGGGCCTTCAGGCCGCGGCGGGCGGGCTGGTTCTGGTGCCGGAGGCCCGGCTGGAGCACAGTTCCCGGTGGCCGGTGGAGTCTTAAAAAAATTGAGAGCACACACAATTCGCTGATTTGATTAAAAGCTGCGGTTCGTGTATGATCGGTTTTGTTAAATCTGTACAAGATGGTTTTAACACGGATTTAACAGTGGAGCTCCGAGCAAACCCTAATAAAAAGACATATAGGAGGAACCCCGTTTATGCAGCTTTACATTACTTTGGCAATTCTGGCGTTTATGATCGTCATGTTCCTGCTCCAGAAGGTGCCTATGGGCGTAACCACCATGACCTGCTGCGCTCTGCTGGCAATTACCGGAATCCTGACGCCCCAGGAGGCCTTTTCCGGGTTTACCAACAACAGTATCATTCTGGTGGCGCCCATGATGGCGCTGAGTTCCGCCATCACAAAGACCAGTATTGTGCCCCGGATCCGGAAAATGGTGGATAACCTAGGCGGCAAAAAGGGTATGGCCCTGGTGCTGTTCTTCTATATCATTGTCATCGCGTTTGTTCAGTTTATCCCTGCCACCGCCACCTTCTCCATCATGGTGGTGTTCCTGGCCACTCTGGGCAGCGAGGGCGAGGTTACGCCCACCCGTCTGCTGATGCCGATGCTGGGAATCAGCTGCGCATGGAAGGGGATGCTCCCCATCGGCATGGGCGCCACCGCCTTTGCCACCATCAACGCCCGCTACTCCAACATCATTACAGAGGAGCGCTACCTGCTGCAGATGCTGGATAAGTTCAAGGTCATGCTGCTTCCCTGCATTTTCATGACCATCTACTGCCTCTTTGCCTGGAAGATGCTGCCCCGGGAGGGCAATATCAAGACCACCGGCTTTAAGGAAGTGAAGGAAACGCCCACCCTGCCCAAGGCCCAGGAGACTCTGGTGTATGTGGTGTTTGTGGCTGTTATGGCGGTTCTGGTACTCAACAAGTGGACCGGTGCCCTCATGTATGTGGCCCCCGCAGCCGGCGTGCTGATCCTGATCTACGGCAAGGCTCTGACGATTCCGGAAGTCACCAAGGCCATGACCGCCGACATGATCTTCCTGATGGCCGGCGTGCTGGGCGTGGCTGCCGCTATGGCCAAGTCCGGCGCCGGTGAACTCATCGGCAACACCATCCTGAACGTCCTGGGCGGCCACCCCAGTTCCCTGGCCGTTATGTTCCTGTTCTCCGCCGTCACCGTGGTCATGACCACCGTCATGTCCAACTCCGCCACCGCCAATATCCTGTACACCGTGGCGGCCACCGTGTGCCTGGCCGGCAGCTGGGACCCCAGAGGCATTATGCTGATTATCGCCATCGCCAACGTGATCTCCCTGGGCTTCCCCTCCGGCGCTGCCGAGACCGCTCTGATCTACGCCGCCGGCAATTACCAGGTGTCCAAGGTGGCCAAGTTTACCGTGCCCTATATCATCATTGCCATTGTCTCTATTGCCCTCTCCGCCAACTTCTTCTTCCCCATTTACGGCTAACGGCTGCCTTACACAGCCTGTAAGCCGCTCTGCACAGAAAACAAACTGAGAAAGGATGCTTCGGTTTTATGGAAAAGATTTTTTATTACGCTCCCACTGGCGACCGCCTGAGCAACAAGAGCATGGCTGCCGCTTTCGTGACTGATGTGACATAAACGGAAAAAGGAGTATATATGAAAAAGAAATTCTACTACGCCTCCACGGAGGGACGCCTTGGCATGGGCAGGGAGGCGCTCTCCACCCATTGGACCCACGCCATTCCCGTCTACCGCAATGCCCCTCACGTCTGGAACGTGGGCGGCCAGGACAACGTGGCCGCCTTCCTGCTGGATACCGGCGAGGGCCTGATCCTCATCGATACCGGCCTCTGCCCGGAGACCTTCTATCTGGTGATTGACCGGATTTGGCGGGCCGGCTTTGATCCCAAGGACATCAGGAAGATTTTCCTGACCCACTGGCACGGCGACCACAGCTGCTGCGTCCGGTTCCTCACGGAGATGACCGGCGCCGAGGTGTGGCTGTCCAGGGAGGATGAGGCGGAGCACCAGAAGCATGCGGACGACGACTTCCCCATGCGCGTCACCCCCTACACCGTCACCAACCTCTACGACGACAGCACGCCCATCCACATGGGCCGCTTCACCATCCGCACCCGCCTGTGCCCGGGCCACACCGTGGGTGCCACCAGCTTCTTCTTTGAGGATACCGACGTGAAGACCGGCAAGACCTATAAAGTGGCTCTCCACGGCGGCCTGGGTGTGGGCCAGATGAGCAAGGAGGGCGTGGTTAAGGCGGGGGTCGATCCCCAGCTGCCCCACATCTTTGTCAAGGATTGCTTTGAACTGGCCCAGCTGCCGGTGGACATCGCCCTAGCCAGCCATCTCAACCAGAACAACATTCTCCCCAATATTCCGGCGGACCCCGACGACTACACCGTGTTTGTGGCCGACTACGCCTGGCACGATGTGCTGGTGAACCGGGCGGAGGCTGTCAAGAAATTCTATCCCGAGGTGTACGAGGCCTGACCCGGAAAAGAACCGGCCTTCCC
>USMP01000168.1 GCA_900555795.1 uncultured Eubacteriales bacterium | reverse complement strand
GTGCGCCGCACACCGTTTCGTACGGCGTCCACGCAGCAGTCCACCTTGGGAATCATCCCTCCGGAGATAACGCCGTCTTTTACCAGAACCGGCACCTCCGGCAGCCGCACCTGGGAGATGAGGGAGGCCTCGTTGTCCTTGTCACGGAGCAGGCCCCGCACATCGGTGAGCAGAATCAGCTTCTCCGCCCCCAGGGCTGTGGCAATTTTGGCCGCGGCGGTGTCCGCGTTGATATTATAGCTGGTCTCCGTATCCACCCCCTGGGCCACGGTGGAAATGACGGGGATAAAGCCGTCGTGAATGGCGTCCAGAATCACCTTGGGCTCCACGGCCACGATATCACCCACCAGGCCGTAGTCAACCCCGTCCTCCCGGCGGCGCACCGCCTGGAGCATGGCTCCGTCCAGACCGCACAGACCTATGGCGCTGCCGCCGGAGCGGTTCAGGGTGGCCACCAGGTCCTTATTGACCTTGCCGCAGAGCACCATCTGGACAACGTCCATGGTTTCCTGGTCCGTGTAGCGCAGGCCGCCCACAAACCGGCTCTCCTTGCCTGTTTTTTTCAGCATGGCATTGATTTCCGGGCCGCCGCCGTGAACCACCACCACGTTGATGCCAACCAGCTTCAGCAGGATGATGTCGGAGATGACCGCTTTGCGCAAATCCTCGGAAACCATGGCGTTGCCGCCATATTTGACCACAACGGTCTTGCCGCTGTACTGCTGGATATAGGGCAGGGCCTCCACCAGCACCTGTGCCCGGTCCGTATAGCTGAATTCCATGGCGCGTCCTCCCATCAGGTCCGGTAGTCCCCGTTGATTTTGATGTAATCGTAGGTGATGTCACAGCCCCAGCAGGTACACCGGCCCGCCCCCTCGCCCATGGCGATGGCGATAACAACCTCCGGCTCAGTCAGCACCTTTTTTGCCAGGTTCTCGTCAAAGGGAAGCCCCCTCCCCTTTGCGCAGACAGCCACCGCTCCGGCGGCGCTGGCAAAGGTCACATCCACCTGCTCCGGGTCAAAACTCTCCCCGGAGTAGCCCATGGCGCAGAGCACCCGGCCCCAGTTGGCGTCGCAGCCGAAGATGGCCGCCTTGGTGAGGGTGGAGGAGATGACGGACTTGGATATCGTCTCCGCCTGGGCCTCGTCCCGGGCGCCTGTGACCGTGCACGTTATGAGGTGCCTGGCCCCCTCCCCATCCTTGGCCATGGCCCGGGCCAGCTGGACACACAGGGCCTGCAGCGCCTCCACAAAGGCGGCGTAATCCACTCCCTGCTCTGTGATCTCACAGTTGCCGGCCAGGCCGTTTGCCAGCACGCAGCAGGTATCGTTGGTGGAGGTATCTCCATCCACGCTGATGCGGTTGAAGCTGACCGCCGCCGTCTCCAGCAGGGCCCGGCGGATCATAGACGGGGAGATGGCGCAGTCGGTGGTAATGAAGCAGAGCATGGTGCCCATATTGGGGTGGATCATGCCGCTGCCCTTGGCGATGCCGCCCAGGCGGACGGTTTTGCCCCCCACGGTTGTCTCCACCGCCGCCTCTTTTTTCACCGTATCAGTGGTCATAATGGCGTGGGCCGCGGCATCGCTGGCGGCGTCGCTGTGCTCCAGCAGCCCATAGAGCGCGGGAACGCCCGCTTCAATGACCCCCACGTTGATGGTCTGCCCGATGACGCCAGTGGATGCCACCAGTACCTCCTCCGGCGCGCAGCCAATGGCGGCGGCAGCGGCGGCGCACATCTTCTCCGCGTTCTCCTCCCCCTGGGGGGCGCAGGCGTTGGCGTTGCCACTGTTGACGATAACAGCCCGGGCTGTCCCGCCGGCCAGGTGGGCCTTTGTCACATGAATGGGGGCGGCCTGCACCAGGTTTTTGGTAAACACCGCCGCCGCCGCACAGGGCACGTCGGAGACGATCAGGGCCAGGTCCTTCTTATGTACATTATGGGTCTTGACCCCCACGTGGATTCCGGCAGCCCGGAACCCCTGGGCGGCGCAGACGCCGCCGGAAATCTGTTTCATATCCGTATACTCCTTATTGGGTGGTATGGCAGTCAGAGCAGCCCCGCGGCCTCGTCAAGACCCAGCATAAGATTCATATTCTGCACGGCGGCGCCGCTGGCCCCCTTGCCCAGATTATCGAACAGCGCGGTCACGGTGGTCTGCTCCTCCCGCCCACAGACAATCAGGCGCAGGTTGTTACTCCCCGCCAGCGTATCGGCGTAGATCACCGGCTCATCGCCTCCCAGCGGCGCCACCTGGACAAAGCGCTGGCCCCGGTACCACGCCGACAGGGCGGCGTGGACAGCCTCCGCGCTGTATCCCGGCAGCAGCACCGTGGTGGCCATGCCCTTGTAGTAGTCCCCAATAATGGGGGAGAACACCGGCTGCCTTGCGAGGCCGCAGACCGCCTGCATTTCCGGCAGGTGCTTATGGCGCAGGTTCAGCCCGTAGATACGGCAGCTACCGTGACGGGGGTCCCGGCCGGCATCCTCGTACTCGGCAATCAGCTTCTTCCCGCCGCCGGAATAGCCGGTAAGGGAGTAGGCCGTCAGAGGAGCGTCCGCCGGCAGAAGGCCTGTGCGCACCAGGGGGTAGACGGAGGAAATGAAGCCCGTGGCGTGGCAGCCGGGATTGGCCACCCGCTTCGAGCCCGCGATGGCCGCCCGGTGCTCCGCTGACAGTTCCGGAAACCCGTAGTCCCAGGCGGGATCGGTACGGTGGGCGGTGGAGGCATCGATGATCCGGGTGTGCCCGTTCTCAATGAGCCCCACCGCCTCCCAGGCGGCGGCATCGGGCAGGCAGAGAAACACCACGTCCGCCTGATCCATGAGCCGCGCCCGCTGGCCGGCGTCCTTCCGCTTCGCCTCATCAATCAGCAGCAGCGTAATGTCCTCCCGGTCCGCCAGGCGGTCGTAAATCTGCAGGCCGGTGGTGCCCTCCCTGCCATCTATGTAGACAATGGGGTTTCCCATACGTACGCTCCTTTCAGCCCCGGTGCTCCTCAATAAACAGCGCCAGGTCGTTGATCTGCCGGGTGGTCTCCTCCACGGCGGGGCCGCCGTAGCTTCGGCGCTGGCCCACGCAGGCCTCCAGCCGCAGCGCCTCGTACACATCCGCCTCAAACAGGGGGGAGACGCCCCGCAGTTCCTCCAGTGTTAACTCCTCCAGGCCCTTGCCGCGCTGTGTACAGTAGTAGACCAGGTTGCCCACGGTGGTGTAGGCATCCCGGAAGGGCATCCCCTTCCGGGTCAGATAGTCGGCGCAGTCGGTGGCATTGATGAACCCGGCGGAGGCAGCCCGGCGCATATTCTCCGGCAGCAAGCGCATGGTCCGGATCATCCCCGCGAATACCGGCAGGCACATTTTCACCGTGTCCACGGCGTCGAACACCGGCTCCTTATCCTCCTGCATATCCTTATTATAGGCCAGAGGCAGGCCCTTCATGGTGGTGAGGAGGCCCATGAGGTCGCCGTAGACCCGGCCGGTCTTGCCCCGGACCAGTTCCGCCACGTCCGGGTTCTTCTTCTGTGGCATGATGGAACTGCCGGTACTGTAGGCGTCGTCCAGTTCAATAAATTTAAACTCCCAGCTGCACCACAGGATGACCTCCTCGGCAAAGCGGCTGAGGTGCATCATCAGAATGGAGAGGGCAGAGAGCAACTCCAGGGCGTAGTCCCGGTCACTGACGCCATCCAGGCTATTGGACATAGGCGCTGTAAAGCCTAATTCCCTGGCGGTTCCCCAGCGGTCGATGGGATAGGTGGTGCCCGCCAGGGCCCCGCTGCCCAGGGGACAGACATTCATCCGCCGGGCACAGTCCCCCAGCCGCTCCACGTCCCTGCGCAGCATCTCCCCATAGGCCAGCAGGTGCTGGGCAAAGGAGATGGGCTGGGCCCGCTGGAGATGGGTATAGCCAGGCATCACCGTCTGCTGGTGCTGCCGGGCCTGGCCCAGAATGGCCTCCTGCAAATCCAGAATCTGCCCCTGGATCTCACGGATCTCCCGGCGCAGATACAGCCGCAGATCCACCGCCACCTGGTCGTTCCGGCTGCGGGCGGTGTGGAGTCGCTTGCCCGTGTCGCCGATGCGGGAGGTATGGAGCCGCTTGCCCGCCTCGCCGATCCGCTCCGTCAGCAGCGCCTCCACGTTCATATGAATATCCTCATTGGCGGCGGTGAACTCCACGCGTCCCGCCTCAATGTCCGCCAGAATACCCGTGAGGCCCTCTTTGATGGCCTGGGCGTCCTCCCGGGAGATGACGCCGCAGTCCGCCAGCATGGCGGCGTGCGCAAGGCTCCCCTGGATGTCCTCCCG
>USMP01000167.1 GCA_900555795.1 uncultured Eubacteriales bacterium | reverse complement strand
GAAAAACAGCGCGTAGGGCTCCGGGGAGAGGGCCTGCATCTCGGCAAAATCGCGCACTTCCTCCTCGAGAAGGCCGAGGGAGAAGATGTTGCAGTTGGCCTCCTCCAGGCGCTTGCGCAGGCGCTTGGGCAGGCGCTTTTTGACCTCGGTGGCGTCGATGCACCAGATGGCGCCGTCGCGGTCGTAGGCGACCACGCCGTCGGTCATGTGGAGAAAGAGGGTGTCCAGCTTGTTGCGCTCGTTTTCCACAGCCTCCAGGGTATCCTGAAGGACGGAGGCCATGTCGTTAAAGGTGGTGGTGAGGATGCCGATCTCATCGGAGGACTCCACCTGTATGGTGCTGCCGAAGTCCCCGGCGGCCACCCGCTCCGCCCCCTCTGTAAGCCGTTCAATGGGGGTAATCATGGTTTTACTGAGGAGAAAGCTGAGCAGCACCGAGATGAGAAGGCCCACCAGCAGCGCCTGGACAATAATGAGGAAGAGCTGGCTGTTCAGGGCACTGACCGTGTCCCGGTTGTCGTAAATATAAATAATGTAGGCGTTGTCTCCGCCGATGATGGGGATGGCCACATCCATATAGCTGGCGGTAATATCCCCCTGGTCCCCCACGGCCAGCTGGCCGGACACGATGCCGCTGCGGGCGGTGAGCAGGTTGGGGCTGGCCTGGATGCGCTCGGCCCCCTCCTCGTCGGAGCCGGCCAGCACCTGGCCGGTGTAGCCGTCCAGAATGTAGTAGTTGCGGGTGCGGGAGTTGAGCCCCAGATCTCCGGCCTTGGCCTCCACCATCTCCTGGATCTGGGGGATGTTTCCCTGAGCGGTCCAGCTGTTCAGGCTGGCCACAAAGGCGGTGTTGGAGGCGTCCTTATCCCCGAATACGCCGTCCATCTGCTGGTAGAACTCGTCGATGTAGAACCCGGTGATGCTGGTCATGAGAAACGCGCCCACGATGGCCATCAGGGATGTGATGAGCAGCAGCAGGATCATAACCAGCTTCATATGCAGGCTGCGAAACATGGGAAGCCTCCTTTCAGCCCACCGGCAGACTCCCTACTGCTGGGCGGCGAAATAGTAACCCACGCCCCGGCGGGTCAGGATCAGGGAGGGATTGGCGGGGTCATCCTCAATTTTTTCCCGCAGCCGGCGGACCGTTACGTCCACGGTGCGCACGTCGTCGCCCACGTAGCCGTAGTTCCACACCTGCTCCATCAGATCGATGCGGGAGTAGACCTTGCCGGGGTGGCTGGCCAGAAAGGAGAGAAGTTCGTACTCCCGCTGGGTCAGGTCAATGGGTTGATCCCGCTTGCATACCTGATAGTTCTCAGGATTGATGGTGAGCCCGCCGCCGGCGGGCAGGGCCGCCTCGGCGGGGGCGGGGGAGAGCATGGCGGTGCGGCGGATGTTGGCCTTCACCCGGGCCATCAGTTCCCGCATGGAGAAGGGCTTTGTGATGTAGTCGTCCGCACCGATCTCCAGGCCCAGCACCTTGTCCGCCTCCTCCTCCCGGGCGGTGAGGATAATGACGGGTACGCTGCTGCCCCGCTGTCGCAGGGCTTTGCATACGTCAAAGCCGATCATTTTCGGCAGCATCACATCCAGCAGAATGATGTCCGGGTTTTTCTCCAGAGCCATGGTCAGGCCGGCCTCTCCGTCGTAGGCGGTGCAGGTGGCGTAGCCCTCTTTTTCCAGATTGAACCGGAGGATATCCACGATGCTCTTCTCATCCTCCACGATTAGAACCGTTTTTTTCTCTTCCATCTTCATACCTCATCATATGTCACACCGCCGGGGCTTACAGGCCCATGAGCCTCGCTTTCAGCACGGCGGCAATGGTTTTCGCATCCCGGATTTCGCCGGAGAGCACCTGCTCCACCAGCTGGGAAAAGGGGACGCGCTCCACATCCAAAAATTCGTCCTCGTCCGGGCGGGCATCTGCGAAGGACAGGTCCTTGGCCAGATACATGCGGATAATTTCCCCGCAGTATCCGGGGGAGGGGTACAGTTCCCCTAGGGACCGGAAGTCCCCCGCCGCCGCCCCGGTTTCCTCCCGCAGTTCCCGGCGGGCGGCGGCGTCCGGGTCCTCGCCGTACTCCAGCTTGCCGGCGGGCAGTTCAGTCAGCACCTGGCCGTAGGGGTAGCGGAACTGCCGCACCAGCAGGGCGCGGCCCTGGCTGTCGATGGCCAGTACACACACCCCGCCGGGGTGGTCCACCACCTCCCGGAGGGACGTTGGGCAGCAGCACCTCGTCCCGCCGCAGGCGTAAAATCTTGCCGTCGTAGATGCTCTGGCTGGATACCGTTTTTTCCGTTAGTTCCATGGTATTACGCTCCTTTTTTCCCGTTCCCCGGCAGCTGTGCCGGAGTCAGGGCGTCAGTGTATACGGCGGCGATGCCCTGCTCAAAGAGTTCCGCCGCCCGGGCCTGGTCGTTTACCGTGTGGGCGTAGACCTGGAGGCCCCGGTCCGCCGCGATGGCGGCGTAGGCCGGCTGCCACCAGTGGTCCCACATGGTGATGCCGCTGATGCCGCTGTCCGCGCAGAAAACCGCCAGTTTCCGAAAGGCGTCCTCCGTGCGTCCAAAGCCCTCGGCGTACAGGGTGTAGATGTAGCAGGGAAAGTGGTGGACGCTGTCCACGACCCGGAACATCAGCTGGCTGTATACCTGGATGGCCATCCGGTCAAAGAGGTAGCTGAGGCCCAGGTCTTTGGCGTCGGCCACCATGGCCTGAAACTGGAGGGAGACGATCTCCGGGTCGGTGAATTTGGTGTCCGTGATGACGCAGATGTCCGGGTAGTCCTCCATAAGCTGCAGCAGATCCCGAAAGGACAGGGGGGTATACCGCCCCAGCAGAGGCGCGGCCAAAAACGCGTCCAGGGTGGGGATGGCGGTTTCGTCCACCCCCTCCTGCCAGCCGCCCCGCCAGTCGTGGCGCAGCACTACCTGCATATCGCTGGTGAGCCGCAGATCCACCTCAAATACCCGCACCCCCTGGGCATATTGGGCCAGAAAGCCCTCCAGACAATTGAGGGTGCTCTCCCCGTCCACCGCCCCCAGGCCGTGGGAAATCAGCCGGGACGTGCCCAGAATGTCTTCTGTGGAGAGGGCGCCCTCCGGCGGCTCCTTCTCCTCCCTGGGCCGGGACGACGTGTCCAGCCAGGCCGGCATGACGGTGTCGTCCGGCGTCTCCTCCTCTGAAGGGGGCGGGGCGGGCTCCTCCGCCGGGGCATCCCGCTCCAGCAGCAGGGCCCCCAGGCCTATAAACTGCAGGATGACGACGCCCAGCAGCGCCAGCAATATGGAGTTTCCTTTGCCAAACCGCGCCATAGGGGACCTCCCGGAATCGACATAAATACATCTTAGTATACCATAGCAGCGCGCAAAATTCCACATGGAAATTCCGGTGGCCCATTTGTTGAATTTGGAGGGGAAAAGCGGTATAATGAACAAAACGGGTGGAGAGGATGCACAAAACTATGATGCTGACACAGATGCAGTATTTCTATGCGGTGTGCAAGTATGAAAACTACACCAAGGCTGCGGAACTGTTTGTCAGCCAGCCGGCGGTGTCCCAGGCCATCAGGGAACTGGAGGGGGAGTGCGGGATGCCCCTCTTTGCCCGCCAGGGGAAAAAGCTGTCCCTGACAGACGAGGGGCGGGTCCTCATGGCGGAGGTGGGGATCATCCTGCGGCAGGTGGAGCATCTTCAGACCAGCATTGCCGGGGCGGGACTGTCCCGCAGCTATGTGCGCCTGGGACTGTCCACCTTCAGCGGCAACACGGTGTTCCCCAGAATCTGCAAGGCCTTCAGCGAGCGCTATCCGGATATTTGCCTGCATATCCATGAGGACGGGATGCCGGAATTATTTCAGCTGCTGGATAAGGACCAGGCGGATGCCATCATCACCGCGCCTGCGAAGTATCTGCGGGAGCGGGAGGCGTCCGGAGAATATCATCTGCTGCACCTGTTTCGGTCCAGGGGGCTGGCGTTTTGCGTCCACCCGGACCACCCCTTTGCCAAAAGGGAGCGGGTAACAATGGAGGAGGTGGCCGCCACGCCTCTGGTGATGCTGGATGACCGGTATACCGCGGCCCGGGGGTTAAAAAAGCAGTTTGCCGAGCGGGGCCTGGAACTAAATATTTTGTTGACTACCCTGCAGATGTATACGATTGTCCGCTTTGTGGAGCAAAACGCGGCGGCCGGCTTTCTGCCGCCGGAAATTGCAAAGTTTAACCGTAATATTGTGGCGGTGCCCCACGAGGGGGCGCGGAAGGAGAGCAATGTGTCCCTGGTATGGAAGAAGAACCGGGAGGTGTACCCCGCTGTGGAAAAATTTATTCAGA
>USMP01000166.1 GCA_900555795.1 uncultured Eubacteriales bacterium | reverse complement strand
CGGGAGCTGATGCTGTATCATCCGGATATCCGAACATATACAACAGTCTGGATGGACACTCTCCGGGATGGGGCGTCCTCGTTGGTCAATACCAACAAGCTGGTGCGATTTTATGATGGTACCACTGGATTGAAGACCGGCTCCACCAGCGCTGCCGGGTACTGTATCTCCGCCACGGCGGAGCGGGACGGCATGGAACTCATAGCCGTGGTGCTCAAATCCCCCACCGGCACCCAGCGCTTTGAGAGCGCCAAGGTGCTGCTGAACTACGGCTTCGCCGCCTACGGCCTGACCACCGTGGAGCCCCCCACCCCCCTTCAGCCCATTCCCGTGGCCCTGGGAGAAGCCGGCAGCGTGCTGCCCCGGCTGGAGGGGACGAATACCCTGCTGCTGGCCAAGGAGCAGCTGAGCGGCCTGAAGGTCCAGGTGCAGCTGGAGGAGACGCTGCCCGCCCCTGTGGAGGAGGGCCAGCGGGTGGGCCAACTCACCGTCACCTCCGGCGGGAAAACCCTGGCGGAGCTGGCGCTGGTGGCTGACTGCTCCGTGGCCCGGCTCAGCTATTGGCAGATCCTTCAGCGGTGCCTGAAAACGGCCTTCCTGGCCGGCTAGGCCGCGGCGGCTTTGTGCAGTCTGTCCCTTGCCTCCTTTTTGCGGCTGTGCTATAATAGCGGCAAAGCAGCCATTATACGCGCATGTCGCTTAAATAAGGAGGACTCCCCATGATCCATGTTGATCTGACCAGCAGTTCCGCCCATACGGACCCCTATGCCCAGGGCCTTCACCAGGCCCACACCTGGCTCCAGGAGGCCAGCGGCCGGGGCAATGACTTTGTAGGCTGGGTGAATCTGCCCCGGGACTACCACAAGGATGAGTATGCCCGCATCAAGGCCGCCGCCGGGAAGATCCAGCGGGACAGCAAGGCCCTGGTGGTCATCGGCATCGGCGGCAGCTATCTGGGCGCCCGCAGCGCTATTGAACTGCTGTGCTCCAACAACTATAATCTGCTGAAAAAGAATACCCCCAACATCTACTTCACCGGCAACGGCCTCTCCGCTGACAGCATGCAGGAGATTGTGGATCTGCTGGGAGACGATGACTTCTCCGTCAACGTTATCTCCAAATCCGGCACCACCACGGAGCCCGCCGTGGCCTTCCGGTTCTTCAAGGCGCTGCTGGAGAAGAAGTACGGCAAGGCGGGGGCCGCCGGGCGCATCTACGCCACCACGGACAAGAGCCGGGGCGCGCTGAAGCATCTGGCGGACACTGAGGGCTATGAGACCTTTGTGGTGCCGGACGATGTGGGCGGCCGGTACAGCGTGCTCACCGCCGTGGGCCTGCTGCCCATCGCCGTGGCCGGGGTGGACCTGGACGAGATGATGCGGGGCGCCGGGGATATGATGGAGGTCTGCCGCAGGGCGGACATGGATGCAAACCCCGCCTGGCAGTATGCCGCCGCCCGCAACGATCTGTACGCCCAGGGCAAGCGGATCGAGATCCTGGCGGGCTATGAGCCCCGGTTCCGGTTCTTTGCCGAGTGGTGGAAGCAGCTGTACGGCGAGAGCGAGGGCAAGGAGCACAAGGGCCTCTTCCCCGCCAGCGTGGAGTTTACCGCAGATCTGCACTCCATGGGGCAGTATATCCAGCAGGGACAGCGGCAGATGTTTGAAACGGTGGTGCGCTTCGGCAAGTCCCGGCACACCCTCCCGGTGCCCTACGAGGTGGCGGACGGCGACGGGCTGAACTTCCTGGCCGGCAAGGATATGGACTTTATTGCCGCCCAGGCCATGGACGGCGTCCTTCTGGCCCATGTGGAGGGCGGGGTGCCCAACCTGATCGTCCGGGCGGGGGAGATCAACCCCTACACCTACGGTGAACTGGTGTACTTCTTTGAGTACGCCTGCGGTCTCAGCGGCTATCTGCTGGGGGTGAATCCCTTTGACCAGCCCGGCGTGGAGGCCTATAAGACCAATATGTTCGCCCTGCTGGGCAAGCCCGGATACGAGGAGATGGGCGCCGCGCTGAAGGCAAAGCTGGGACAGTGAGCGCCATGCGGAGAGGGCGCGTTCTGCTGAACTCCGGCGGGGAAGCGTCCGGAGCAGGCCGGCCTACCGGCTGGCAAACCGGCGGTATTCTTCTCGCGCCTGCGGGCGCCGACTCCGAGAGGCTTTTTGACTGACTGAAAACGGGAAAGAAGGCGGTGCTTTCTTTCCCGTTTGTTTCTTCCCCGCCCAGGGGCAGCGGGGCGTTTTCACCTCTTTGCGGGTAAACAGCTTCCACGCCTGTGCCCACAGGCCGCACATCCCGCCGGCCCCACATTACCCTTCGGGGCTTTCCGCCCCCTGGGGGCCCTCTTTTTCTGTGTCCCTTCCTGTGAACGACTGCTTCCGCAGGCGCATAAGGAGCGGCGCCGTGAAAAACAAAGCCGCGCCTGTCAGAATCCCTGTCAGAAAAATTGCCAGGCACGCACAGGTGAAGTGGTTGTTCGCCTCTTCATTCTGATTCTGCCCAAGGAGAATGGAGATATTTACCGACGTGCCAACGCCGATCAGGTCCGCCAGAGAGAAACTGATGAGCACAAAGGGATAGTTATGACCCATGAGGGCCTCCTTACAGTACGAAATCGTATTAAAGCCAACAGGGGAAAACGAACCGCCGCAGACGCCCCCCGGTGGCACAGCACGGCTCCCGCATGGGTGCGAGCCCCCCGAAGCAGAGCCCCCTTTGCCTAGCCCCTGTGCAAACCGGCCGCCGCCCCATTTTACACAGCCCAAATAAAAACAAGGTGTTAAATTTTGCAAAATCAAATTTTTCCCGTTGTGTTTCCGCTCCAGCTGTGATATGCTGATACCATCAAATAAACCATTCCCCCATCACAGAAAAGGAGTGATTTCTTATGGTTAGACTGATTATGAGCGGCAAGGGCGAGGGCAAGACGAAGCAGCTGCTGGAACTGATGAACAGCGCGGCCGACACAGAGGCTGGATGCATGGTCTGCATCGAACCCACCCGCAACATGAGTTTTAACCTCCGGCATCAGACCCGCCTGGTAGACGCCTCCGAGTTCTCCATCAACAGCTTTGAGTCCCTGCGCGGCTTTATCTGCGGTTTGTACGCCGGTAATTACGATATCTCCCACATCTTCATTGACAACCTCTGCAATGTGGCTCACAGCAATGACGACCGGCAGATCGGCGACTTCTTGTCCTGGCTGGACACCTTTAGTTCCCCCCTGGGCCTGAAGGCCACCATCACCATCAGCGCCGACCCCGACACCGCCACCGATACCATGCGCAAATTTATGTAAGCAGTTCTTCCCCGCTCTCCCATCCGCCGACCGGATCTTTCCGGCCGGCGGATTTTTTCCTCCTTGACGGGTCCTGTGGAATGGGTTATTCTGAATGAAGAAGAACGATAGGAGGAGATCACTATGGAGACCATTTCCGTCAACGCCATGGGGGAACCCTGTCCCCTTCCTGTTATCAAGGCCACCCGGGTCCTGGAGGGCCTGGCCGGACCCGGCGCCCTGGAGGTGCTGGTGGACAACGATGTGGCCGTACAGAACCTGCTCCGCCTGGCCGCCGGAAGGCACCTGCCCGCCGTCAGCCAGAAGCTGGGGGAGGGGCGCTACAGCGTCCGCATCCAGGCAGGGGAGGTCCCCCTCCCTGCCCCGGAGCAGGCCGATCCCCCCGCCTGCCGCCCCGATGCCCGGGGCGACTACGTGGTGGCGGTGTCCTCCGCCGCCATGGGTACGGGGGACGATGAACTGGGGCGCACGCTGATGAAGGGCTTTCTCTACGCCCTGACCCAGCTGGAGACGCTGCCGAGGGCCATCCTTTTCTATAACGGCGGCGCCGCCTTGACCACCCAGGGCTCCCCCTCCCTGGAGGACCTGCGGACGCTGGAGGCCCAGGGCGTGGAGATCCTGACCTGCGGCACCTGCCTGAGTTTTTACGGTCTGACGGAGCATCTGGCGGTGGGGAACGTCACCAACATGTACGACATCGCCCAGCGGCTCACCGGAACCCGGGTTGTGCGGCCATGACCTACTTCGATCACGCCGCCACCAGCCTTCCCAAGCCCCAGCCGGTGGTGGACGCGGTGGCACAGGCCATGGGGAGCCTGGGAAACGCCGCCCGGGGTGTCCATGCCGGCAGCCTCTCCGCCGCCCGGACCATCTATGAGGCCCGGGAAAAGCTGGCCGCCTTCTTCGGCTGCCCCCGGCCGGACCACGTGGTATTCACCTGCAACGCCACCGAGGCCCTGAACATCACCCTCTCCGGTCTTCTCTCCCCCGGGGATCATGCCATCGCCACGGATTACGACCACAACTCCGTCCTGCGCCCCC
>USMP01000165.1 GCA_900555795.1 uncultured Eubacteriales bacterium | reverse complement strand
TTCTGGAGCGGACAGGCAGCTGATTCCATTGAAAAGAAAAACCGCGGCCCCCGCGCCAAAAGGCGTGGGGGCCGCAGTTTTTTGCGCTGCTTTTACCGCCGCTCCAGCAGGGGCCGCACCTCCCTGGCGTAGACGTAGCGGAGGAACAGGGCACAGAGCGCCACGGAGGCCAGTTCCGCCGCAGGAAAGGACCACCAAACCAGTTCCAGCCGCCCGCTGAGGCTCAGCAGCCACGCCGCCGGCAGCAGCACTACCAGCTGACGGACCAGGGAAATGAACAGGCTCAGCATCCCGTGGCCCAGGGCCTGAAACAGGGAGGAGGAGACAATGCAGAAGCCCGCCAAAATAAAGTGGGTGCTGATAATCCGCAGAGCGGGGATCCCGATGGCCAGCATATTCTCCGACGGCTCAAAAAAGCCCAGCAAAAGGGATGGGCAGAGTTGGAAGAGGCCGAAGCCCAGCACCATGATGGCTGTGGCGAAGGCCACGCCCAGCTTCACCGCCTTCAGCATCCGATCCGGCTTCCGCGCACCGAAGTTGTAGGCGATGATGGGCACCATGCCGTTATTCAGGCCGAATACCGGCATGAACACAAAACTTTGCAGCTTGAAGTACACCCCCAGCACCGCCGTGGCGGTGGTGGTAAAGCCAATGAGGATCTGGTTCATGCCGAAGGTCATGATGGAGCCAATGGACGCCATGATAATGGAGGGAACGCCCACAGAATAGATGCGGCCAATGGTTTGTCTGTCCGGCCGGAACCCCCTGACGGAGAGGCTGATCTCCCTGTTGCACCGGGCATTGAGCACGATGGCCAGCACAGCCCCCACAATCTGCCCCAGCACCGTGGCCACCGCCGCGCCGACCACACCCATGTCCAGTACGAAAATGAAGATCGGATCGAGCACGATGTTGAGCCCCGCGCCCACCGTCTGGGTAATCATGGAGTACAGAGTCTTACCGGTGGACTGGAGCAGCCGCTCAAAGGTGATTTGCAGGAACAGGCCAAAGGAGCAGACGGTGCAGATGGCAATATAGGCCGTTCCGCCCTCCACAATCTCCTCCACGCCGGTCTGTACGGCGAAGAAGGGCCTGGAAAAAAGCCCGCCCACCAGGGCAAACACCGCGTAGCTGCACACCGCCAGGAACACGCCGTTGGCGGCGGCCAGGTTGGCCCGCTGGAAGTTCTTTTCCCCCAGGCTCTTGCTCAGCAGGGCATTGATACCCACGCCCGTGCCGGTGGCCACGGCGATCATCAGGTTCTGGATCGGGAAAGCCAGGGATACGGCGTTCAGCGCGTTCTCGCTGAGCTGGGCCACAAAGATGCTGTCCACCACGTTGTAGAGCGCCTGCACCAGCATGGAGACCATGATTGGCACCGACATACTCAGCAGCAGCTGCCCCACGGGCTGCACACCCATCTTATTTTCCCGGATATTCGATGTATTCTCTTCCATAGTTTCCTTTCCGGGGTACCCCGCCCCTCTTTCGTTCACTGGGTATTCTTCTGCTTTTGCACAAAAAAATAACAGCCTTCCTGCCGCGGCGCTCCTGTGCGCCCGGCACGCAAGGCATGCCGCCCCCAAGGGGCATATCCCATACAATTCAGTCTGTTATTGTAGCAGGCAAGCGTGGTCCTGTCAAATCTTTTTGCCACCGCCGCCTTAAAGATTTCTTAATAGAAACCAAACCAATTCATGGGAAAAGGGATGCAAGTATGATGCACCCGCCCCCCACAATAACAGGGAAAAGCGGCCCAGGCTGCCGCCTGCGCCCACGGCGCGAAAGGCCTGAGGAGGAATGGACATGAAACAAGCGGG
This sequence comes from uncultured Eubacteriales bacterium, assembly GCA_900555795.1. GTDB lineage: Bacteria > Bacillota > Clostridia > Oscillospirales > Oscillospiraceae > Pelethomonas. The sequence continues at coordinate 2,531 of USMP01000165.1, read as the reverse complement.
AAAAAAGTGGATGGCGGCGCTGCTGGCCCTCGGCATGGTTCTGGGCCTGGCCGCCTGCGGCAGCGGTGGGAATAAGGACAAGGATCAGAGCCCCGGCGGCATGGTCTACGCCCCCGTCTTTACGGACTGCCAGCTGGATTTGGCATATGTCAGCAGCGGCTGCTGCGACGGGACCTACATCTATATCTTAGGCGAAGAGCCGGCCCCGGAGGCGGCGTCCCCGGACGCCGGAGACGCTATCCCCGTCAGCCGCTATGCGATCTGCCGCCTGCCGGTGGACGGCGGCGCGCCGGAGCGGCTGGCAGGCTACGAGAGCCCCCTCCCCCCTGCGGATCAGGAGGGGTACGTAAACGTCACCGGCCTGCGCCTTGGCCGGGACGGCACCCTATGGGTCACGGAATCGACCCGGACCTACACCTACGACCTGCCCGCCGGCTTTGACCCGGACACGGACGACAAGTGGAGTTACGCCACTGTCACCAGCGCCACCATTCTGCGCCAGCTGGACACAAGCGGCAGTGAATTGGCCCGGATCGACATCAGCGGCCTGGAGGAACAGCTGGACCTGCCCTATATGGACAGCACCCAGCTGGATGGCGACGGCAGCCTGTATGTATCCGGCGAGGGCAGCGTATACGTGCTGGACCCGTCGCTGGAGGTGCTCTTCCACCTGGAGGAGGAGGGGCTCTGGGGCAATCTGGTGCTGCTGGGGGACGGCAGAATGGGCTTTGTCACCTGGGACCAGGCCAGCGGCAGCCAAGTGCTGCGCACCATTGACAAGGCGGCCAGGGGTTGGGGGGAGACATACCCCCTCTCCGGCTCCGTAAGCAGCGCCTACACCGGCAGCGGCAGCTACCTCTTCTACTATGACAACGGCGACAGCCTCTACGGCTATGACCCCCAGCAGGTCCAGGCCGACCTGGAGGCCGGGGGCAGCGGCGCCGGGGAAAAGCTGCTCAGCTGGAGCGGCTGCGACATCAACGCCGGCGATCTGCTGTTTTTCACCTTCCTGCCGGACGGACGTGTGGCGGCCATGACCCAGGACAGAAGCGGCCCGTCCTCTGTCCCGGAGCTGGCCCTTCTCACCAAGACCGACGCCTCCGCCCTGCCGAAGAAAACCACCCTTACATACGCCACGCTCCGAATGGACTACGACCTGCGCAGCCGCATTGTCTCCTTCAACCGCCGCAGCGACCAGTACCGCATTGAGATCCGGGACTACTCCCAGTACAACACCAGCGAGGATTACAGCGCGGGCCTGACCAAGCTGACCACGGAGATTCTGGCGGGCAATGTGCCCGACATTCTGGACACCAACAGCCTGCCAATCCAGCAGTACGCCGCCAAGGGCCTGCTGGAGGACCTGTGGCCCCTCATCGACAGCGACCCGGACATCAGCCGGGACAGCCTTATGGAGCGGGTGTTCACCGCCGCGGAGGTGGACGGCGGCCTCTATCAGATTTTTTCTTCCTTCTCCATTGCCACCGTGGTGGGCAGGCGGGACACCGTGGGCAGCGAAATGGGCTGGACCATGGAACAGCTGCTGGCGGCCCTGGACACCATGCCGGAGGACTGTCTGGTCTTCGGCCAGGGCGTCACCCGGGACAGCCTCCTCTCCATCAGCCTCATGTGGAGCATGGATCAATACGTGGACTGGACCACCGGGCAGTGCGGCTTCGACACCCCCGCCTTCCAGGATATTCTCACCTTCTGCGCCAGCTTCCCCGCCTCCTTCCAGTGGAACGAGGACACCTATGAAAGCGAGCCGGCGGCCATCCAGTCCGGCCGCCAGATGCTCTACCCCACCACCATCTCGTCCTTCGACGATCTGCAGATGTGCGACGCCATGTTCGGCGGTGGCACCACCTTCATCGGCTACCCCACAGACCAGGGCTGCGGCAGCAGCTTCTACATCGGCTCCGGCATGTCCATGTCCAGCCAGTGCGCGGATAAGGCGGGGGCCTGGTCCTTCATGCGCCAGGTCCTGCTGCCCCAGAGCACGGGGAACGAGGAAAACTTTTACGCCTGGCAGTTCCCCACCAACAGGGCGGATTTCCAGTGCATGGCCGACCAGGCCATGCGTCAGGAATTCTACACCGACGAAAACGGCAACCAGGTGGAGCAGAGCCATGGCGGAGCCAGTTGGGACGGGTTCTCCATTGAGTTTTACGCCGCCACCCAGGAGCAGTACGACCATCTGATGGAGTTGTACAGCGCGGTGGACAGCCTGGCCAGCGTGGACATGAGCATCGACGCCATTGTCCAGGAGGAGGCCGCCAGCTTCTTCAACGGCGACAAATCCGCCCAGGAGACAGCGGCGCTGATCCAGAGCCGGGTGAGCCTCTACGTCAATGAGCAGCGCTGAGGGCGGGCGAAATAAAACAACTGTTATGCGGAATCGATGCAAAAATGATGCACATCGTTGCGACAATGTTGGCATTGGGAGAGGAACATTCTTCCGGCGGATCTCGTCTGTATGGACAGATACAGGCGGTGGGGCCGGCCGTCCCCTCCCCTGCTTTTGTGCCGGG
>USMP01000164.1 GCA_900555795.1 uncultured Eubacteriales bacterium | reverse complement strand
GGGCATAGGCCACCAGTTCCACCGGCTCCCGGGCGCCGGGAACAGACAGGCGAATCGTTTCGTAGCGCATATCGGTCCTTTCCGGGCCTCTCAGCCCACCAGCAGCACGGAGCCGCTGTCCCGGAAGCGCAGCACATGGCAGGCTCCCCGGCCTGCCACCGCCTCCATGCCGACTGTAAATTCCTCCAGCAGATCAAGGGGGACAAATGCCTGGATGGTACCGGCAAATCCGCCGCCGTGGACCCGGCAGGCCCCCCGGCCCCCCAGCAGATCCTCCGCCACCGCCAGCAGCAGCGCCACCGGCTGACAGCGGCTCTCCTGGTAATTGGACACATTCTGCAGGTACATGAACGAGGAGCGGCCAGACTGGCGCACATAGTGGAGGAACCCATCAAAATCCCCCCGCTCCAGGGCCTCCAACTCCAGGCCCACCCGCTCATCGTCGTGGAAAAAGTGGAGGGCCCGCAGCACCGCCCGGTCCCCGCAAGTGGCCCGCACCAGGGGGATGCTCTCCCGGAAGCGGCGGTAATCCACCTCCCCCAGCACCTCCCGGCCAAAGCAGGCGGCCACCTGGCCCATCTCCCGGGTGATGGCGGCGTAGTCCGCCGTGAGATCCGCGTGGCTGGCCCGGGTATCGATGATGCATAGGGCGTGGCCGTACCTGTCCAAATCCACCTGTATCCGGCGCAGGGCCGGCTCCGCCTCCCCGGAAAAGTCGATGGCGATGATCCCACCGGTGGCGCAGGACAGCTGGTCCATCAGGCCGCAGGGCTTGCCGAAATAGACATTTTCGGCGTACTGGCCAAGCTGGGCGATCTGGGCGGCGGAGAGCCCGCCGGCGCAGAAGAGATGGTTCATCACGGTGGCCACCAGCACCTCAAAGGCTGCGGAGGAGCTGAGGCCGCTGCCCCGCAGGACCCGGGTGGTGGTGTAGGCGTCAAAGCCGCCGATATCGTACCCCAGCTGCCTGAGCCGGGCCGCAACCCCCCGCACCAGGGCGACGGAGTTGCCCCGCTCCTCCGGATGGATGCCCAGGTCCTCCAGATCCACCTCCGCCATGCGGTGGTGCCGGGATTTGATCCGGATCATCCGGCCGCCGTTGGGCGCCACACAGGCGATGGTGTCCAGATTCACGCTGGCGGCCAGGGCCCGGCCCCGCTGGTGGTCGGTGTGGTTGCCCCCCAGTTCTGTGCGGCCCGGGGTGGAAAAAAGCAGCAGTTCCGTGTCGCCGCCGCAGGGGAAGGCGCCGGCAAACTCCTCCACCAACTCCCGCAGCCGCTCCCGGGCGGCTCCGGCCTCTCTGCCGTACACCGGTCCCAGAGCATCCCCCAGCACGTCAGCCTCCAGCTGCCGCAGCAATTCGCCTCGCTTCATCGTATATCCTCCATCTTCGTTATCTTCTTCCTTTTACGAAAAATCTTGAAAACAGTACGGAATGGTGGACACAAAAAATACGGAAAGTTGTCGTTTTTTTGTCCCTGCCCAGCCAGGGGACAGATTTGTTACCATTTTACCATCGCCGGACAACGGGGGCAATAGAGGGTGGAGGAAGATTTGAGAAAATTTTCCCATTGCCTTGACATTTTGTGCACGGCCGCTATAATAATAGTAACAAGCCGGGTTCGGCTTAATCGAATAGTTATGATAGAGGCGCGGCTGCCATCAGTACCTTCCCGACAAACGTCAGACAGCGGGGAAGAGAAAGGGGCTGCCGCCGAAGCGCTGTTCCCGCTGTCTGGCGGGGCGGAGGCTGGGCCGACGGAGAACATCCGGCGGACTGTCACGGAAACGTGGAGCGCTGTCATGACGGCACATGGGGTTGCTATGTTCAGTCATGATTGGCATCATGACTGAATTTTTTGTTTTAGGAGGACGCATCCCATGACAACAACAAGAAACCGCCGCCGGACAGCCCTGCTGGCGGTCGCCGCCGCGCTGGCCCTGGCAGTCACCGCCTTCGCTGCCGACGGAGACGCAGCCGTATCCAGTATGTACGGCACCTTCTGGGCCCTGGTACCCCCCATTGTGGCCATTGTGCTGGCGCTCATCACCAAGGAGGCCTTCTCCTCCCTGTTCGTGGGCATCCTGGTGGGAGCCCTCTTCCAGTGCTCCTTCGCTCCGGTGGCCACCCTGGACACCATTATCAACGACGGCTTTGTAGCCGCCATCGCCGACAGCGCCGGCATCTTCCTCTTTCTGGTGCTGCTGGGAATCATCGTCGCCCTCATCAACGCCTCCGGCGGCTCCGCCGCCTTTGGCCGCTGGGCGGAGCATAACATCAAGACCCGGGTGGGGGCCATGCTGGCCGCCTTCGTGCTGGGCGTGCTGATCTTTGTGGACGACTATTTCAACTGCCTCACCGTGGGCTCCGTTATGCGCCCCGTCACCGACGGGCACCAGGTGTCCCGGGCCAAGCTCAGCTATCTGATCGACGCCACCGCCGCCCCCGTGTGCATGATCGCCCCCGTCAGTTCCTGGGCCGCCGCCGTATCCGGCGTGGCCGCGGATCTGAATACCGGCATCAGCGGCATTGAACTCTTTGTCCGGGCCATCCCCTACAACTTCTACTCCCTGCTAACCTTTGTATTCATCATCGCCCTGTGCGTAATGAGGTTCGACTACGGTCCCATGCGCCTGCACGAGATGGCCGCCCAGCTGAAGGGCGATTTGGGCGGACTGGAGACAGAAACCAGGGAGAAGGAGAACAGCCGGGGCCGGGTTCTGGATCTGGTGCTGCCGGTGGTGGTGCTCATCGTATTCTGCATCATCGGCATGATCTATGTGGGCGGCTATTTTGGCGTGGACGCCTGGGGCGGCACCGACTGCGCCGGGGACTTTATCGCCGCCTTCGGCAATACCGACGCCTACATCAGCCTGCCCTGGGGCGCCCTCATCGCCCTGGTCCTGACCATCGTCTACATGGTGGCCCGCCGCGTGATGACCTTCAAGGAGGCCATGGCCTGTGTGCCCAAGGGCTTCATCGCCATGGTGCCCCCCATCACCATTCTCACCATGGCCGTGAGCCTGAAGACCATGACCGGCATGCTGGGAGCGGACGTATTTGTCCGCGATATGATGTATGGCGCCGCCGCGGGGCTGTACAACATGCTGCCCGCCGTCATCTTCCTGGTGGCCTGCCTGCTGGCCTTCGCCTCCGGCACCAGCTGGGGCACCTTCGGCATCCTGATCCCCATCGTCACCGCCATTTTTGAGCCCAGCAGCACCCTGCTGACCATCGGCATCTCCGCCTGCCTGGCGGGGGCCGTCTGCGGCGACCACTGCTCCCCCATTTCCGATACCACCATTATGGCCTCCGCCGGCGCCCAGTGCGACCACGTGGTCCACGTGTCCACCCAGCTGCCCTATGCCATCACTGTGGCGGCGGTCAGCTTCGTCAGCTTCATCTTTGCCGGATTCATTCAGAACTGGATGATCTGCCTGGCCATTGGCTCCGTGCTGATGGTGGGCACCCTCTTTGTGATCCGCTCCGTCACCAGCCGGAAGGCCGCCTGAGGCCCCTCTGGCTATCCGGCGAGTTTTCTGCCCCAGGGGTCCCTCTCCGGCCCCCCACAGCCCCGGAGGCCGCCGGCAGCCAGCCGGCGGCTTCCGGTATGCTTTCCCGCCCTCTGAATTTCTTGGAATTCCTTTAAGATTTCCCACTGCCCTTGACGCTTTCCGGGGAAGTGGGTATAGTATAAGGGAAAAATTCTCAGGAGAAAAGGAGACGGCGGCCTGTGAAGGAACATCAAGACAACAAACGCCGGCGGATTTTAACGATCCCCAACCTGCTCTCGGCTTTTCGCCTGCTGCTGGTGCCCGTGATCGTATGGCTGTACTGCGGGGAGGAGAACTACCCCCTCACCGCCTGCGCCCTGGCGCTGTCCGGCGCCACGGACGTGGTGGACGGGTTTATCGCCCGCCGGCTGGACATGGTCAGCGACCTGGGAAAGGTGCTGGACCCGGTGGCGGACAAGCTGACCCAGGCTGCGGCGCTGGGGTGTCTGCTGACCCGCTTCGGCGCCATCCGGTGGCTGCTGGCGGTGCTGGTGGGAAAGGAACTGATTATGGCGGCAATGGGAATCCTAGTAATCCGCCGGACCGGGGTTGTCCACGGCGCCCGCTGGCACGGCAAGCTGGCTACCTGTCTCATTTACGCGGTCATCTTCCTGCACGTGGTGTGGTACCGCATCCCCGCCGCCGTCTCCGCCTGGCTGGCGGCCATGGCTGCCGGGGCGATCCTGCTGAGCCTGGTTCTGTACACCGTACAGAACGTGAAGTGGGTGAAGGAGGGGCGCTAGGCGGCGCCTTGCCGGGCGGCGGCGGACGGCGGGCCAGCTGACAGGGCGGGGCGGG
>USMP01000163.1 GCA_900555795.1 uncultured Eubacteriales bacterium | reverse complement strand
CTGCGGGAGAGAATGAAGTCCTCCCGGCCCAGTAGCTTTCCGGCGGCGTTGACACCGGCCACAAAGCCCTGAACCGCCGCCTCCTCATAGCCCGAGGAGCCGCAGAACTGACCCGCTCCGTAGAGGCCGGGCACCTTCTTGCTCTCCAGGGTGGCACCCAGTTCCAGGGGGTCCACACAGTCGTACTCAATGGCGTAAGCCGGACGCATCATCTCGGCCCGCTCCAATCCCGGTATGGTGTGCAGCATCTCCAGCTGCACCTCCTCCGGCAGGGCGGAGGAGAAGCCCTGGACATACAGTTCCTCTGTATCCAGGCCCATGGGTTCAATGAACAGCTGGTGGCGGGGCTTGTCCGCAAAGCGGGTCACTTTGGTCTCAATAGAGGGACAGTACCGGGGCCCCACCCCCTCGATGACGCCGGCGTGCATGGGGGAGCGGTCCAGATTGGCGCGGATGATCCGGTGGGTGGCCTCGTTTGTGTAGGTGAGATAGCACACCGCCCGGTTCACCGGCTTCTCCCGGGTGGAGAAGGAGAAGGGCAGGATCTCCTGATCCCCCTCCTGCAATTCCATTTTGTCAAAATCCACCGTGCGGGCGTTGATCCGGGGCGGGGTGCCGGTCTTGAACCGGCGGAGGGAGAGGCCCATGTCCCGGAGGGATCCGGTCAGATCCGTGGCGGCGAACATGCCGTCCGGCCCCCCCTCCCGGACGCACTCCCCCACAATGGTGCGGCCATTGAGGTAGGTGCCGGAGCAGACCACGGCGGCTCCCACCGCGAACACCGCCCCAGTGCGGAGGACCACATGGCTCACAGCGCCCTCCGTCAGACGGATATCCACCACCTCCCCCTGCCGCAGCGTCAGGTTCTCCTGCCGCTCCAGGGTGTGCTTCATAATCTGCTGGTAGAGGCGCCGGTCCGCCTGAGCCCGGAGGCTGTGGACGGCGGGGCCCTTTCCCCTGTTCAAAAGCCGGTACTGGATGCAGGCCTTATCGGCTGCCCTGGCCATCTCCCCCCCCAGGGCGTCCAGTTCCCGTACCAGGTGGCCCTTGCCGGTACCGCCGATAGCGGGGTTGCAGGGCATATTGCCCACAGCGTCCAGGTTAATGGTAAAGCAGATGGTCCTCATGCCCAGCCGGGCGGCGGCCAGGGCCGCCTCAATGCCCGCGTGGCCCGCTCCGATAACAGCAATATCGTACGTCCCCGCTAAAAATTCCCGCATGCGCTCACCCCCCCTTCTTCTCTTCTCCCCGCTCCAGGGTCAGCACGGCCACCTCCGGCCGGTTAAAAAGCCGGAAGCTGGGCCCGGAGTTGCCCAGGCCCCGGGAGACAAACAGGTCGCCGCCGTTCTCCGTGTAAAACCCGGCGGTGTAAGAGGGGAACAGGGTCCGGTCCACACTGATGAGTCCGTCGGTGAAGGGCAGGCGGATCATGCCGCCGTGGCCATGGCCGGAGAGCACCAGATCGGCCCCCAGCAGGCTGTACTGCTCCGCGAAGAGGTTGTTGCGGTGGGCCAGCAGCAGCCAGAAGCCGTCCCCCCAGGCCTCCCGCACCTCCCCGGCCAGTTCCTCCGGCGTCTTCTGGTCCGCGAAGCCGTTGGGGTCGTCGATGCCCGCCAGGAGAATCTGATCCCCGCCCCGCTCCAGGGTGACAAACTGGTTGGTCAGCACCACCGCCCCGGCCTGGGTGAGCCGGTCCTTCAGCCCCCGCACATCCGGCAGCGCCCACTCGTGGTTGCCGGTGACAAAGTAGGTGGGGGCAATCGCCGCCAGGGCCCCGCAGAGATCTGCGGCGTAGCTGTGAGGCGTCTCCCGGAACCGGTCCAGCAGATCCCCGGTGAGTACAATATAGTCCGGACTCTCCTTCCGGACCGCGTCGATCAGTTCCTGGTTGTCCTCCCTGAACACTGCGCCGTGAAGATCCGTCAGCTGGACAATGACGCACCCGTCAAAGCCCCCTGGAAGACGCGGGGAGGTATAGGTGAAACGTTGAATCTGGAGAGAGTGGTTGCTCCACCAGAGAAAGGCCGCGGCGCCGGCGGCCAGCAGCAAAATGGTGATCAGGCGGCGGGGCCAGCGCCGGCGCCGCCGATTTGCTTTTGTCATAGTGTGTTGCCCCTTGTTTATGGATGGTTCCGCCTGTGAGGACAAGCGTACGGTCAAAAAAGCGGCGCCGCCGCCTCTTGATGGGCCTGCGCTCCGCACCGCGCCGCCAGGCAGCCGCCCCGGCCACCGGCTAAAATCTCGGCGCGGCTATTATAGCACACCCACCGGGAAATACCAAGGGGGACGAGGAAAAAACATGGCTGCGGCGGGGGTGGCTCCGGTCTTCCCGCTTGGCTATCGCCCTTGACAATTTTATCCGGCGAGGCTACAATATAGACAGAAACTGAGCGGCGGGTGCGTAAGTCCAGATGGGATTACGTGCCCCTTTTTCAATGGCGGGCCACATAAACAGATCGGAGGTACATCCTATGGAACAAAAGCGGATCGTCACCATCAGCCGTGAGTTTGGCAGCGGCGGCCGGAGCATCGGCAAGCAGCTGGCGGATCAGCTGGGCATCAAATACTACGATAAGGAACTGGTCAAGCAGGTGGCGGTGGAAACGGGCTTCGACCCCGGCTTTGTGGAGGAGCGGGGTGAGTTCGCCAGCAACACCAGCCGGTTTGCCTGGCTGCTGGAGCGCACCTCCGGTACGCCGGGCGTGATGAACGGGCTGAGCACCACCGATTTCCTCTGGCTCATGCAGCGCAACGTGATTTTGCAGCTGGCGGAGCAGGAGCCCTGCGTCATTGTGGGCCGCTGCGCGGACTACATCCTCCGGGACCGAACGGACTGCCTCCACGCCTTTATCCATGCGGACATGGCCTACCGGGCGGACCGGATTGTGCGGCTGTACGGCGAGTCGGAGAAGAGCCCCGAGAAGCGGCTCCAGGAGAAGGACACCAAGCGCCGGCTCAATTACAACCACTTCACCCAGCAGGAGTGGGGCATGTCCCAGAACTACCACATCTCCCTCAACAGCGGCGTTATCGGCCCTGACCGGTGTGTGGAAATTCTGGCCTCCCTCTATCGGGGAGAGGGCGCCCAGGCCTGACGAAAGTCCCCACAGGCGCCGCATCCCCTATGGGCGCAGCGGGCAAGAACGCGCTTGCGCCACTCCCTCCGCTGCCGGCTCCGCCCCCCACCGGGCGGCGGATTCTTCTCAAGGTGCCTTGACACTTGCGTTTTTATATGATATTGTATAGAAAACACGGAGTAGACGGCGGCAGGCCCATAAGCGAGGCGGACAATGAAGATGGAACAAAACACAAACACCTTTTCCGGCAAGCCACAGCCGGAGGCGGCTCCCCACTGCTTTCACGACGATCTGGCCGGGCGCATGGAGCAGTGCGGCCACATCCTCTATCACTGCATGGGCGCCCAGCGGGGGCAGGGTAAGATCCTGCGCATTCTCTCCGCCCAGGGGGATATGAGCCAGAAGGACCTCCAGGACACCTTGGGCATCCAGCCCGGCTCCATGAGCGAAATCGCCGCCAAGCTGGAGAACAAGGGCTATCTTGTCCGGGTGCGGGATGAGGCGGACAAGCGAAAGATTCTGCTGTCTATCACAGATCAGGGCCGCCAGGCCGTGGCCTGCCACAACAGCACCGCCGTGCAGCAGCGCCGGGACGCCCTCTTCAGCGCCCTGACTCCGGAGGAGCGGACGCAGCTGCAGCATCTGCTGGACACGCTGTTGGCGGACTGGACCCAGCGCTTCGACCGGGATCGTCAGGGCCGGCGAACCCGCCCGGAGGAGAAAAAGGACACAGCGGCGTTTTAACGCCGCTGTGTCCTCTCTTTTGGGATTTCCGCCCCCAGGCGTGACCACAGCCGGCAAAAGGGGCGACGGCGGCCTCCCTGCAGGCAAAAGCGGGCACCGCAGCTTCTCCCGCGGTGCCCGCAGTCAGCTTCAGAAAACCACTTCTTCGGAAGTGGTTTTCCTTTTGTCACTTCCCGCTGAAACGGATATTCTCTTGAAAGCATATGTCTTTCTTTATATCCCGCAGGATAGAAAGGAACACGCTCTTGATCTTCTCAATTTCCGCTTCGTGGTCGCCCAGCTTTTGGGCGTTTAAAAACTGCAAATCCTCTCTTGCTTCCACCCGGTTTTCCGGGTGTTCTTTCATCAGGTCGGATAAAGAGGCTGTTGCCATTTCGATAAGCTGGTCTCGGGTCATAACCCCCATTGCCACGGTGTCCTGGAAGTAAATCCGTATCAGGCTTATCAGCCGGGGGAAGTTCTTAAGTCACTCACATCTTACCGAGGTCTGGGCGCCAAGGGAAGTAGGTAACTGCTTCCCTTTTTTATTTTGCCAATGATAATTTTACACTAAGTTTTTCATGGTACTGACAGCGGTATCTGGAATGTGCTGTGCTTTTGTTCTCATTCTTCTCA
>USMP01000162.1 GCA_900555795.1 uncultured Eubacteriales bacterium | reverse complement strand
TTGTGGCTGCAGAGGATAGCCAGGTTGGTGTTGTCACTTTTCAGTTCCTTGTAGCTGTGGCCGTTGACCACCGCCAGGTCATTGTCGTAGTTCTCCTGGCTGACGAAGCCGCCGGGGTTCTGGCAGAAGGTACGGACCTTGTTTTTGAAAGGCTTGGGATAGCCCACCAGCTTCGACTCGTAGAGGACCCGGTTGACGGTCTCCATCACCTCGTTGCGCACCTCCACCCGCACGCCGATGTCCACGGTGCCTGGCTGGTGGGCGATGTTGTGCTCGGCGCACAGACTCTCCAGCCAGTCGGCGCCCCGCCGGCCGGTGGCGATGACGGTACGGCCCGCCAGAATCTCCCGGGAATCCCTCCCGTTGGTGACGCACACCCCGCGGCACTGATCCCCCTCCAGCAGCAGGTTGGTGCACTCATAGCCGAAGAGCATCTCCACGCCCCTGTCCAGCAGGTACTGTTCAATGGCGTAATAGAGGCTCTGGGCCTTCTCGGTGCCCAGATGGCGGATGGGACAGTCCACCAGTTTCAGCCCCGCCTGGATGGCCCGCTTGCGGATGTCCTTGACCTCCTCGGTGTTGCCCAGGCCCTCGATATGGGAGTCCGCGCCGAACTCCAGGTAGATCTGGTCGGTGTAGTGGATGGTCTCCTGAGCCAGATTTTCCCCAATGAGGGTGGGCAGGTCACCGCCCACCTCGTAGCTGAGGGACAGCTTGCCATCGGAAAAGGCGCCGGCCCCAGAGAAGCCGGTGGTGATATGACAATAGGGCTTGCAGTTCACGCACTGGTGGGTTTTGCTCTTGGGGCAGTGGCGGTTCTCCACCGCCTGCCCTTTTTCCACGATGAGGATGCTCTGGCGGCTGCCCTTTTTCAGCATCTCCAGGGCGGTAAAAATGCCGGCAGGGCCGGCACCGATGATTACGACGTCCTTTTTCATAGGGGAAAGACCTCCTCGTTGCAGGCGGCGGATTTTGGCCGCAAATATACCGCCTTGGCGGGACGGAAGCAGCCCCGGCAAAAGGGGACTGGCCGCGGGGCCAAGGCGGTTCAAGCACGCTCCCGGATGGGAGAGAACAATGACTGACGCGCATATACATTTACTATACCAGCAGTTTTCCTGTTTGTCAAGATAACGGCTCCTGCCGTCACAAGGTGGAAATTCTTGCAAAACTTCTCCTATTCCATCCGCAGGATCCGATCCATAGACCTGCCCTTGGCCAGTTCGTCGATCAGCTTGTCGAGATAGCGGATCTCCCGCATGGGGGCTCCTGGATCTCTTCCACCCGGATGCCGCATACGCTTCCCTTGATCAGAACCCGATTTGCGTGCAGCTGGGGGGCTCCGGCAAAAAACGCCTCATAGGAGATGGGCCGTGTCAGCACCTCCGCCAGCGCTTCCCTGGTGTACCCTGTCAGCCGGCAGATTATCTGGTCCACCTCAGCCTGAGTCCGACCCGTTCGCACCGCTTTGTTTACCAGCAGGGGATAGACCCTTGTAAAATCCATCTGGTACACTTTTTCATTTTTCATATAGGATGTCTCCATTTGTTCTGCGCGGCAGGTGGGATTTTCTATGTCCCCCGCTTTTGCCGCTTGGTAAGTATAGTATACCGGAATGGGCCGGCTCTGTAAACAGAATATGGTATGTGCTATTTGACCGGTACGAATGCGCAAAAGACAGGCGCCCCACAAATCAGCGGGGCGCCTGTCTTTTGCGTGCTTGTATGTAGGGGTTACTTCTCCTCGATGGACAGAATGCCCATGGGGCAGGCCTTGGCACAGATACCGCAGGCGATGCACTTGGAGGGCTTGCCAACCTCGGGAGCCATGACCATGACGTGCATGGGGCAGGCCTCCACACACTTGCCGCAGCCCACACATTTTTTCTTGTCGATCATGTACACGCCCTTGGCATTTTGGGTGATGGCGCCCTCAGGGCATGTGCGGGCACATTTGCCGCACATGATGCAGCTGGATACCTTGGGCTCGCCATCTGCCTTGGCCATAATGCGGATGCAGCTGAGATCCGGGTCGAACTTTTTATAGAACGCCTCGGAGCAGGCCATCACGCAGCTGAGGCAGGCCTTACAGGGGTTCTCTTTGCTGACAACTAATTTTTTCATAGGGGAAGCCTCCAATACAGAATTGTTCCGACACCATCTTACCAAAAAGATTGTTAAATTGCAAACATAATTTGCGCTTTTTTCAATTTCTTTACCCAGATTCACTGCGGCAGACATCCGCACCGCGCGGCAGGGCACTGACAGCGGAACCGGTTGACATTTTATCTAGTTCAACTTATAATAGATATAATAAAAAATCAAATGATAGGAAGCTGCATGGGCGCAGTTTTTGCCCGCCCGTGCGATTGTCAAATATGTCAAAACTACAAAAGGTTGGTATTGTCCCTGTCCGGGAAACGGTTCTCAGCGCGCTGCGTGACGCTATTATTACCAGGGAACTGAAAAGTGGAGATGTTATCCGGCTGAATGCCACAGCGGAAAAGCTTGGCGTATCCAACACGCCGGTGCGGGAGGCGCTGCAGCGGCTGGAGCAGGAGGGACTGGTTTCCTTGCGCCCCAATAAGGGGGCGGTGGTAACTGGAATGACCCGGGAGTATATGCACGATTATTACAATATGCGCGCTATTTTGGAGCGGGAAGTCGCTGTCAATGTGAGCCAGATGGAGGATATTACACCGGTGGTGTATGCTTATCAGGAGGCTGACCTGATTATGCGGCAGGGCCGGTACGACGAATACCACGCATATAACCGCCGTTTTCATGAGGCGATCTGGACCCTGAACGGAAACACCAGGCTTGTGGATCTGCTGGCCTCGTTCTGGATTTCCACCTCCCAGCCCTGGGATATGAGCAAGGAGGAGAACGCCTGGATCTCGCACAGTGAGCATCAGGAGATTTTAGCCGCGATGCAGGCGCATGACGGCGAGAGAACGCGGACGCTGATGAATGAGCATATTCTGCGAAGCATGCGGGATATTTTGACGCGGTTTAACGCGTGATGGGCGGGAAAACAAAATACGCGGCGCCGGACCTCACCTTTTAAAAGGTGAGGTCCGGCGCCTTTGAGAGGGGAGAGAGGAGACGGCCGCTACCAAAATAGCGGCACTGTCTGCAGGAAGAGAACATATAGCGGAATGGATACCAGGCCCAGCAGGGTGGTGGCGCTGACGGCCATGGATGCGAAGACGGAATTGCTGCCGCTTTCACCGGCCATAATGGCAATCTGCGTCATGGAGGGCATGGCGGAAAAGATAAAAAATATTTGCTTTGTCTCACTGGGAATGGGAAGGGGCATACACAGCAGCAGGGTAAGCAGCGGCGCGAGAATAAGCCGCATCCCCATGACCAGAAGCACATCCCGGGAGAGAAAACTCCGTCCCAGGCTGGAACTGCGGACCATGCTGCCAATATACAGCATGGCCAGGGGCGTTGCTGTCTGTGAAAGACTTTTTATGGGGGCGAGCAGCCAGGGAGGGAACTGGATGCCCGCAGCCACCACCAGGACTCCCAGGAGAAACCCTACAAAGGGGGGCGCAAACAGCTTTTTTAAATTCCGCCAGGAGATGGAGGACTGGTTCTCCGGATTATCCCGGTACAGAAAGTGCAGGCCCAGGGTCCAGAAAATCAGTGTATTGGCCATGTAGCAGACCATTCCCACCGGGGTTGCCTCCGGGCCGAACAGGGCCTGAATGACGGGAAGCCCGATAAAAATTGAGTTGCCGATGGACGACGAGGCGAGGAATGCGCCGCGGCGGGTGTTCCGGACATGAAACAGCCTGCTGACCAGAAAGGCGGCGAAAAAAATCAGAAGCGTGGAGCAGAATGGAATCGGAACGGCGGACAAGATTTGCCACAGTTCCCCCTTATCCTGAAAGGAATTGTACACCGTTAAGACCATGTTGACGGGGATGGCAATCTTGACGGTGAATTTTGAAAACAGCGCACCGCCGCCGTTTTTGAACCAGTCCCTGCCCTGCAGGCAGGCGCCTGTGGCAATCAAAATCAGCAGGGTGGAAATACTGGTGACTGCGTTTGTGAGCATGAGAGGCCATCCCTTTCCGCGAAAGCCTTACTGATCCACGATGGAGCCGTCAATATGCAGGCGCGTGTTGATGGTTCTGCGCTTGAAGGGATACTTCTTTTCCACGTCCTCCACCAGTTCCACGCCGATGCCCGGTGTCTCCGGCAGCAGGGCAAACCCGTTTTCCACCTTGGGCGTCCATGTAACCAGATCCTTCTGGCTGAAGGATTTCAGTTCCATGGCGTTGGTGCTGGTATACCGCTCCGTGGCGGAAATGCCGTCGTGATTGGGCAGTTCCTGGATGGCAAAGTTTTCCACGGAGGCGGCGACCTGCATACACGCGGCGGTGCTGATGGGACTGAGGGGGTTGTGCGGTACGATCAGAACGCCGTTGGCCTCCGCAA
>USMP01000161.1 GCA_900555795.1 uncultured Eubacteriales bacterium | reverse complement strand
CTCCGGCGGCTGCGGCAGCGACGACCCCTGTGACTTGTTCCGCGGCATCTCTTTCCCGGTGGATGAGTTTTTCCCGCCCAACACCCTGGAAACGCCCTGCGACTACGAGGGCACCCGGCAGTACTGCAGCTGCCACAAATAGCCCCCATTTCCGCAAAGCGCCGGCCCGCTGGGCCGGCGCTTTGCCCTTTAGGCGGTCAAACGCTTTCCACATCCCTACAGACTGTGAAATAGCTTGTCCTCCCCCCTCCGCCGTGCTATAATACCGCATGTGGCGCTACTTAGCTGCGCCCTTGCCCGGGTCGAACTGAATCACACTTGAATCGAGGCCTACATGTGAAAGCGAAATCACCGTCCTTTCGATGGCTCATCCTGGCGGGCTGCTGCGTGCTGCAGGGCGTTGGGCTGGGAATCGTCAACAACTGCAGTTCCCTCTTTTACGTACCGGTAGCGGAGAATCTGGGATTCTCCATCGGCAACATCTCACTGACCGGGACAATTACCGGAGGTGTATGCGCTTTGGCCATGCTGCTGACTAACTGGCTGCTGCGGAGAATCGACATTCGCCTTCTGCTCAGTCTCTCTGTTGTCATTTCCGGCCTCTCTATCCTGGCCACAGCCTTCTCCACGCAGCTCTGGCAGTGGTACGCCGCCTCAGTGGGCATCGGCCTGAGCAACGCCTTTCTCACTTCTCTTCTGCCGCCGATTGTCCTGCGCAACTGGTTCGACCGCAAAAGCGGCTCGGCCATCGGCATCTCTACCGCCTTCGCCAGCCTGACCGGTATCCTCTTCAGCATGCTGCTGGGCCTCCTGCTGGACCGCTATCCCTGGCAGCCGGTACGAATCTTTACCGCTCTCATCATCATGGCGATGGCCCTGCCCTTCACCCTGTTTATCATCCGCTACCGTCCCCGAGATGTGGGACTTCAGCCCTATGGCTGGGACGGCGGGGATCAGGCGGCAGCCCTGCGGCACGCCGGGGATGAACAGTCCACCCCTTTGTCCGCGCTGCTTCGTCAGCGGACCTTCTGGCTGTGCATGGCGTTCTTCTCCATCATCCGCGTCTGCAACGCCTATCAGCACCATGTCACCATATACGGCGTCTCCATCGCCTATGACCTGACCAGTCCCGCCCTGCTCACCACCATGTTCATGGTAGGGGGAATTATCTCAAAAATTCTCATTGGCTTTCTCTGCGACCGGTTTTCAGAAAAGGCCTGCGCCTTGGCCTCCCTAGCCGTTATTGCGGCCGGCTTCGCCCTGTCGGCAACCGGCTGGGACTGGGCTGTACTGCTGGGCAGCGGGCTGTTTGGCGTCGTCTCCTCGGTCTCCGTGGTATTGATCGCCATTATCATCGGTCGCTTTTATCAAGGGGGAACCTACAACCAGGTATTCTCCTATGTGTCCGTTCTAACCGTGATCCTCTACAGCCTGTCTGTATCGGTTTACGGCTTCGGCTACGATATCCTCGGCAGCTATGTCCCCCTGCAGCTGGCCTGCATCGCTCTGCTGACCCTGGGAGCAGTGGTCCTACTGGCCCTGTACCGCTCCAAAAAGAGCGTGCCGTCCCTTTGACGGCCCGCTTTTTTTGCGGAACTCCGGCAGGAAAAAATTATTTTGCTTTTCTTAAAATTAACACTTGCAATTTCCTGCTTCATCGTGTATCATAGAAATGTATTCTAAAATGTTCGATTGATTGCTACAAGGTTTGTAAGTCAATTCCATTTTGACTTACCACCTTGTGGCTTTTTATTTGCACGATTTCGGAATAACATTTATTTGGAGGTACTTGTTATGCAGAACGGTACTGTGAAGTGGTTCAACGAGGAAAAGGGATTTGGTTTCGTCTCCAATGATGACGGCAGCGGCGACGTGTTCGTTCACTTCTCCGCCATCCAGGGCACCGGTTTCAAAACTTTGAAGGAAGGCCAGCGCGTCTCCTACAACGTGGAGCAGGATCCCAAGAACAGCCAGAAGCTGCGGGCTGTAGATGTCAACATCGCCTAACGGTTGATCCAATCAGGATTTCCGCTCTTTTGGGGCGGAAATCTTTTTTGAGCCTGAAAAGAGATTTGTGCGTAAAAGGCCCGTGTGGAAAGGGACAGCCCCTTTCCACACGGGCTTTTTACATCTATACAGTCTTGCGCATGGCGGCATAGCCCCATGGCTATCGCTCCGACAAATTCCGACTTTTTTTGTCGGTACTATACACATCCAGGGAATTATTTTTGTAGAAAACGCCCGCCGCATCTGTGGCAATACGCCCCGGCGTATAGCACAATGACGGCTTTGGCATTTCCGCTTTGTCAGGCAAGCCGGTACAATCAGTGCATGGGCCGATGCAGTGCCGCCGCAATTTTCTCTTCCTGCAGCAAAATATTTTCCTGAAGGATGCGGATAAATTCCCGAATGTACTCCAGATAGGGGCTGGTCCTGCTGTACGCGGCCTGGCCGTAACGGGTCAGCGGCAGGCCGGGAAGGGTGCAGGCCACCACAGGGATTGTACCGTCCTCCAACCGAAGTCCCCCGCCCTCCCCGTGGACGCTGACATAGCCGTATCCCAATCCCATGGCGATCATCTTCCGCAGCATGTCAGCACTTCCAACCGTAATTGTGTTGCCGTGAATGATATTGTACTGCTGCTCCAGGGCTCGACGGCTCATATAGGAGCCGATGGAGGCGTTGGCCTCGATGCAGTTCACCCCGCTCAGCTGCTCCGGCTGAAGCAGGTAGGGACTGTTGAAACTCTCCTCCCAGGTCAGCCCCTTCGGCGTGATGCCAAAGGACTGGGGTACCAGCAGCCGCAGCTGCTCCACCGTCACCATTACCCGCTCGTAGTTCGGGTTGTTCAATTCATAGGCGCCCAGAGCCAGGTCGATGGCCCCCTCCAGCAGCTTTTCACTGAGCAGCATCTCCCCGCAGGTGACAATATCCATGTTCACATGGGGATACCTCTTTAAAAACTTCTTCAAGACAGGGGAACCCACCTGGTACCCCGGTTATATCCGATGCCGATGGTGATCTTGGCCTGGGGATTTGACAGCTGCTTCAGCTTTTTCCGTAAATTGAGTTCCGTGTTTTCAATGCGGAGTTTCTCCTCCAAAAACAGGCTGCCCGCCGCCGCCAGTTCCACGGGAGCCTGGCCCCGGTCCAGCAGCTTGACTCCATACTCCTCCTCCAGCCGATTGACATACCGTGTCAGCGAGGGCTGGGAAATGTACGGCCGCTGGGCGGCCTTGGTCAGATTCTTCTCCTCCACAATGGCAATAAAGTAATCCAAATGCTCCAAATCTCACTTCCCCTTTCACCGGCGTCCCGGTAAATATTCGTCCCCCACCGCCGACGGGCGGTTCTGATATACCCATTATATAGATTGGAGATGATCATTGCAAGAACGAATCCCGCTTCCGTCCCCGCGCAATTCTGAAAAGAGGAAAAAAGAGAAAGAAGGGCATCCTATGGAGTATTGGGCAATTATTTCCCTGATTGGCCTGGTTGTCATCGTCGTTATCTCCAATGTAAAAAACATCAATGTGGGTCTGGTCGGCTTTGCTATGGCTATGCTGCTGGGCACTTTGAGCGGCTTGCCAATCAAGGAAGTGTATGGTTCTTTTAACACGAAAATATTTCTACAAATGCTTGGCATGCAGGTGTTAATTGTCGTTGCCAGGAATAACGGAACGATGAATATCCTTGCAAATGCCGTTATGAAGCTGACCAAAGGAAAGCTGATCCGCCTGCTGCCCATCGTTCTATATTTCCTGATGGGCATCGCCAGCTGGTTCAATCTGGGCATCAGCATGGTTCTGACCCCCATGGTATTTGCTCTCTCCGCTGAGATGGGCTTCAAAAACCATCTGACTCTCGGCTTCAGTACAATGTTTATGCTGATGAGCTGGGGCATCTCCCCCTACTCCATGCAGGGCCTGAACCTCGCAACCTACGCAGCGGAGCAGGGCTACACCCTGAACCTCTGGGCCGGCGCCTTTACCATGGTCATTATCGGCAGCATCATGTTCTTCGCCATGTACTTTATTTTGGGCTGGCACAAGATGCAGCCCATCGCCCTGGTCGCCAATAAAACAGTCGCTCCCGCTGTTATGAACTTCCTCTGCGCCTTCATGTCCATCTTCTCCTCTGGAAACGGCGTGGTCATTCCCACCATGTCCGCCTCCGTGAGCAGCCTCTGCCAGACCATCCCCGGCCTGAATCCCCAGACCATGTTCTGGGCGGTTGCCATGGGCGCCAACGCCACCCCCATGAGCCCCATGTCCACGGTAGGCGCCAACTCCCTGGCCTACTACTCCGCCACCAGCAACCCCTCCGAGGCGGAATTCAAGAAGGCCTTTAACCGTCAGCTGCTGGTTGCCGGTGTGGCCATGATCTGGTCCACCATCGCCGGCCTGTGCGGTATGTTCGCCATGTTCAAGTAAGCGCACCCCCTCTGCTATTTTCAATTTTATT
>USMP01000160.1 GCA_900555795.1 uncultured Eubacteriales bacterium | reverse complement strand
GTGTAGCACAGCCCTTGGAGAGGGGCTTTAAAAACTACTACTTTATAATACAAGGAGGCGCTCCCATGCGATTTACAAAAATGAACGGCGCCGGCAACGACTTCCTCATTCTCAACAACGTGGAGGAGCAGTTGGATCACAGCCTCTTCCCCGCCATCGCCCGCACACTCTGCCATCGGCATCTCTCCATTGGCGCGGACGGGCTGATGGTGGTGGAGAAGCCCAGCCAGGGAGGGGACTACCGGATGCTCTTCTACAATGCCGACGGCTCCGCTGGCGAGATGTGCGGCAACGGGGCCAGGTGCATCTGCCGATACGGCTATGAGACAGGGCTGGCCGGAGAGACCCAGACTGTGGAAACCCCTTCCGGCATGGTGACAGGCCAGCGCATTGACCGGCGCAGCTACCGCATCCGCCTGACAGACCCCAGTGTCATCCGCCTGGACTATCCGGTGGAGGCGGGGGGGCGTTTTTGGTCCTGCTCCTATATTGAATTGGGGAATCCCGGCCTGCCCCATGCGGTTATTCCCTATCCGGGGCTGCGGGAAAAAACCATGGACGCCATGCGGGAACTGGGCCGCAACCTCCGGTGGAATCCCGCCTTCCCCAAGGGCGCCAACGTCAATTTTTATGATATTACCGGCCCCGACCAGGTAACGGAGTTGACCTTTGAGCGGGGTGTGGAGGACTTTACCTACGCCTGCGGCACCGGCACCGGCTCCACAGTGCTGGCCCTGACCATGAAGGGCCTGGTCAGCGGCCGGGACGTGCGTGTCAGCGTCCCCGGCGGGGAACTGCGGGTCACGGTAGACCGCGAAAACGACGCCGTCGGCGGACTTTGGCTCACCGGCCCCACCAACATCGTCTGTTCCGGCGAGGTGCGGGACGAGGAGTTGTGTGTGTAGCTTGTATCCCCGGCCCTTGGGGCCTACGATAACCAAAAATGAGGAGGAAAGAACTATGAGCAGCAGTCTTGATAAGAAATCCGTTGCCCAGAACTATAAGTTTCTCGCCATCATGCTGTGCGCAATGGTGGCAGGCGCCCTGGTGGGCTGGTTCTTCCCGGTGGTAAAGGATGCTGACGATACCGTCATCCAAGCGGGCGCCACCATTCTGAAGCCTTTGGGCACAGTGTTCATCAATATGATGTTCTGCATCGTGGTGCCCCTGGTGTTCGCGTCCATCTCCAGCGCCGTAGCCAACATGCAGAGCCGGAAGCGGGCGGGCAAGATCATGGGCGTCACAGTGGCTACCTTCGTCGTCACCGGTGCCATCGCCGCAGTGATTATGTTTATCCTGATGAAACTCTTCCCCCCGGTGCTGGCCCCCTGGGCGGAGATCCCCGCGGAGGAGATAGGGGAATACGCCTCCATCAGCGATTTGATCGTCAACTTCTTTACTGCCGAGGACTTTGTAGGGCTGCTGAGCCGCCGGGCGATGCTGCCGCTGATCGTCTTCTCCCTGCTCTTCGGCTTCGCCGTCAACCTCAATGGGGGCAAGGAAACCCCTGTGGGAAAGTTCCTGGATGATCTGACCAACGTCATGCTGAAGTTTGTCAAGGTCATCACCTACTACGCCCCCATCGCTTTTTTCGCCATCTTTGCCGACCTGGTAGCCACCTACGGCTCTCAGGTGATAGAAAACTATGGCCGCGCCCTTCTGGTGTACTATCCTCTGTGCTTCATCTATGTTTTCACCGCCTGGCCTCTTTTCGCCCGCTTCGGCGGCGGCAGGCACGGGGCAAAGACCATGCTCCGGCACATCGCCCGGCCTGCCATCGTGTCTCTGGGTACCTGCTCCTCCGTGGCCACCATCCCCACCAACATGGAGGTGGCGGAGGAAACCGGCATTCCCAAGGATGTGAGCGACATGGTGCTGCCTCTGGGCGCTACCATGCATATGGACGGCTCCTGCTTCTCCTGTGTGCTGAAGATCGCCTTTGTACTGGGCGTGTTTGGTCAGGATATGAGTTTCAGCATGCTGATCCCCGTGGTGCTGGTGGCGGTGCTGTCCTCCGTGGGCATGAGCGGCGTCCCCGGCGGCGGCTACATCGGCGAGTATATCATCTGCTCCATCTTCTTCGCCGACCGGATGGAACTGGCCTTCCCCATTCTGGTGGCAATCGGCAATCTGGTGGACCCCCCCGCCACCATGATCAACTCCGCCGGCGACTATGTGGTCAGCTATATTGTCTCCCGTTTTGTGGACGGCAAGGATTGGCTGGAGAAGGTGCTGGCAAAAAAAGCAGCCCAGTAACCGGTCCCCGTTCACTCCCCGCAAAAAGACACCCCCATCCGATTTTATCGGATGGGGGTTACTTTTTGATAAATTCTGAAAAATGCTTTTGAAAAAGCGCCTGCCCGGCGGCGTCCAGTTCCCGGGTGTAGGCGTCATAGGCCGCCAGCATCCGCTCCCCCTCGCCTGTCAGGGCGGCACCGCCGCCGCCCCGGCCGCCAGTGGTGGAGGAGAGCAGCTTGAAGCCCAGGCCCCGCTCCGCCTCCCGCAGAATCGTCCATGCCTTGGAATAGGCCATATCCATGTCCATGGCAGCCGCCCGCAGGGAGTGCAGGCGCTGTACCCGGCGCAGCAGCATCGCCACTCCGGGGCCGAAGCACTTCCGGTCCGTAAACATCCGGGATGTAATGACAACCCGCAGCTTTTCCTCTTCCACAGCGCCCCTCCTCGTCCCAGATCTCCGCCCCTCCTGCCGCCGTTACACCATGAATTTCATTTGCGGCGGAATATGCCATGGGGCCGTCCCGGCCCACGGCTCCCATCTCAGCGCGCTGCCCCGGAGAGGCGGCCCGGGCGTATAATAGCCCCTTTGCGACTTTGCGGCTATTATACCACGCTTTCCCCGCAGGGGCAATCCGCCCTGGCAAAAACTTTTTTGCGGCTGCCATTTACTGTCCGGATTTCCGGCCTCATTATGGTGTATGCTATGACCAGAAAAAACAAAAGGAGGACGCAAAGATGAAGGGGTATTACAACAACAGCGGGTACATGGGCTATGTGGGAAACGGCTGGGTCCTCTTTGCCTGCGAGAGCGACTATATGGAGTATCTGGAGGACTAAACCAGAGAGGCCCGGGGCGGCAAAGCCCCGGGCCTCTCTTCTCCATAGCTGGCAGCCGTTTCCCCTATGCCTCTCTGCCCAGGCGGCGCAGCATGGTTTTTTTCACCGCCCGGAGAATGTTCTCGTAGCCCGTGCAGCGGCAGAGGTGGCCGGAGAGCAGCTTGCGCAGTTCCTCGTCGGTATACTCCCTCCCGCTCTCCAGGATCTCCACGGCGGTCATAATAAAGCCGGGGGTGCAGAAGCCGCACTGGATGGCGGCCTCGTCGATAAAGGCCTGCTGGATGTCGCTGAGTTCCCCGCCGGGCCCCATGAGGCCCTCCAGGGCCCAGGCGGCGAGGTAGATGCAGGAGTTGTAGCACTTCCCGTCGATGAGGACGTTGCACGCCCCGCACTCCCCCACCTCGCAGCCCTTCTTTACACTGGTGAGGCGGAAATCATTGCGGAGCATGTCGGTCAGGGACGCCCGCACATCCACCATCTGCTCAACAGGCCGGCCATTGATGGTACACTTTATCAGCTTATACTGGGTACTCATAGCAGCACACCTCCTGCCAGCTTGATGGATTCCTCCAGGCAGCGCCTGGCCATCTCCACGGCGATATGCTCCCGGAAGGCCTTGCTGGCCCGCCAGCTGTCCCGGGGATGGATATCCTCCAGCACAGCGCCGGCGAAGGCGTCCACGGTCTCCCGGGTCAGGGGCTTCCCATTGGCCGCGGCCTCGGCGGTGGGCGCGCGCATGGGAATAGGGCCCGCCACGCCGTAGCCAATACGGACCCGCTTCAGGGACGCCCGGTCCCCGCTGAGCACCACATTCACCGAACAGCCAGTGGTGGCAATGTCCATGGCGTTTCGCATGGCGTACTTGATGTAATGGCCGAAGCAGTTTTCATAGCTGGCCCCAGGGATCAAAATAGCGGTCTGAATCTCGTCGGGGCGGATGTCCACCCTACCGGCCCCCAGGTAGAATTCCTGAATGGGCAGGCGGCGGACGCCGGCCTGGCCTGTCAATTCAATGACAGCGTCCCAGGCAAAGAGGGTGGAGGCAG
The DNA here is from genome assembly GCA_900555795.1 of uncultured Eubacteriales bacterium. Taxonomy (GTDB): domain Bacteria; phylum Bacillota; class Clostridia; order Oscillospirales; family Oscillospiraceae; genus Pelethomonas. Next base: position 345 of record USMP01000160.1, on the reverse strand, counting down.
AATCTGCGCTGGTGACACCATTGCAGGTGTTGCCGCCAATGGTGCCGGCGTTGCGGATCTGGGGGCCGCCCACCTGGTCCACGGCCTCCCCCACTACACCGATATGCGTCTGAATGATGGGGTCCGCCGTAATGGCGGAGAAGCTGGTGAGAGAGCCGATGCGGATATTCCCCTCCCCGTCCAGGGTCACGCCCCGGAGGGCGTCGATGCCATAGATGGAGATGAGTTCCGCCCCGGCACGCTTCCCCTCCCGCATCTGCACCAGCACATCGGTTCCGCCGGCCAGGATCTGGGCCTGGGGGTGCTCCAGGCGGAGGCGGACAGCGTCCTGGACGCTCGCGGCCT
>USMP01000159.1 GCA_900555795.1 uncultured Eubacteriales bacterium | reverse complement strand
CCGTGCCGCCGTGCCGAGTTTCTGGAGCAGGGCCGCCTGCAGTTTTTTGGGGTCCGCCCCGGCACTCTGCAGCACCCGCATGGCCATCGTGCCACTCTCCCGCAGAATGCCCAGCAGCAGATGCTCAGTGCCCACATAGCCGCTGCCGCCCCGCACAGACTCCCCCACGGCATTCTCAATGACCCGCTTGGCCCGGGGCGTCAGGCCCTGTGGGGGCGCCAGGCCGGGCAGGCCTACCCCCACCACGTGCACAATGACCGCCTTGACCTTCTCCGCCGTGACAGACTGCTCCAAAAGGCAGGCCCGGGCGGCCCCCGCCTCCTCCCGCAGCAGGCCCAACAGCAGATGCTCGCTGCCCACATAGCTGTGGCCCAGTTCCTCAGCGGCCTCCTGGGCCAGGCGCAGGGCGTTCTGGGCCCGGGGCGTAAATTGGTTGTCGTACATGGTCCCACCATCCTCCTCTTGTTTCGCAGATTCAGTATGCCCCGCCCCCGCCCTTTTACACATTTCTCCTGTACTGTGTGGATTTTGTCCTTGCATTTTTTTAAGTTCATGCTACAATGGAGGTACCATTCTGTTAGGAGGTAACAATTCATGGCTCACAAGATTACGGACGCCTGCGTCAGCTGTGGTACCTGTGCCGAGAATTGCCCCGTTGAGGCGATCTCCCAGGGCGATACCCAGTATGTGATCGATGCCGATGTCTGCGTGGATTGCGGCGCCTGCGCTGCCAATTGCCCCGTTGACGCCATCGAGGCTGAGTAAAGCTACATAAGCAGAACACCCGCCCCTCGGCTCATGAGGGGCGGGTGCTTTTGTTGCCGGCGGGGCGGGAGAAAAAGTCCCGGCCACCGCTCCGGTTCCCTCTTTACAGAAACGCCCATTTTGTGGCATAATAGAGGTGTCTTTTCCCCGGCCCCGGGCGCATCCGCGCCAAAAAGGGGCGGGCACGGCGGGATTTGCCCCGCAATGCGGGCCCAATGGGGACATCCCGGAGCGGGCGGCGCCGCCGGACCGCGGCAAAACAGCAAACGATCAGGAATGGAGAAATACCACATGCCGATTATTGAATATGACACCTATAAGCAGAAGCTGGGGGCCCTGTCCCCGGAACTGGAGAAACTTGCGGCGGCACTGGATCTGGCCGGCGCGAAAAAAGAGGTGGCGGAACTGGAGGAGCAGACCAACGCCGAGGGCTTTTGGAACGACCTGGAGAAGTCCCAGAAGGTGCTCCAGCGCACCAAGCAGCTGAAAAACAAGCTGGCCCACCACGCCCGGCTTGTGACCCAGTGGGAGGATCTGCGCACCCTAGTGGAGATGGCTATCGAGGAGGACGACGCCTCCCTGCTGCCGGAGGTGGAGGAGGGCTATGGCAAGCTGGAGAGCGCTCTGGAGGAGGCCAGTCTGGCCACCCTGCTCTCCGGGGAGTATGACGGCAGCAACGCCATCCTCAATTTCCACGCCGGGGCCGGCGGCACCGAGGCCCAGGACTGGTGCCAGATGCTCTACCGCATGTACATGCGCTGGGCCGAGCGCCACGAGTTTAAGTTTGAGACCATCGACTATCTGGATGGGGACGAGGCCGGCATCAAGTCCGCCTCCGTCATTATCTCCGGGGAAAATGCCTACGGCTACCTGAAAAGCGAGTCCGGCGTCCACCGGCTGGTACGCATCAGCCCCTTCGACGCCTCCGGCCGCCGCCAAACCTCCTTTGCCGCCCTGGAGGTCATGCCTGATATCCAGGACGAGGGGGAGATTGAGATCCGCCCGGAGGATCTGCGGGTGGACACTTACCGCTCCTCCGGCGCCGGCGGGCAGCATGTCAACAAGACGGAGTCCGCCATCCGCATTACCCACATCCCCACAGGGGTGGTGGTGTCCTGCCAGACGGAGCGCAGCCAGCACCAGAACCGGGAATACGCCATGCGGATGCTCCGCTCTAAGCTGGCGGAGATCAAGATGCAGCAGCACGCCGAGAAGATCTCCGATATCAAGGGCGTGCAGATGAAGATCGAGTGGGGCAGCCAGATTCGCTCCTATGTGTTTATGCCCTACACCCTGGCCAAGGATCACCGCACCGGCTACGAAAACGGCAATATCAACGCCGTGATGGACGGGGATCTGGACGGCTTCATCAACGCCTATCTCACCGCCAACGCTACCGGAGATCTGAAAAAATGACGCAAACCGCGCGGACAGCTGTCCGCGCGGTTTCCTTTACAGGGACAGCCGCCTGTGGGTTTGCCGCCCCAACGCAGCGGAGGGGGTGGAAGGCCCCCCCTTTGGGCGGGCAAAAAGCCCGGCGCCGGGAATCTTTCCCGGCGCCGGACTCTTTATTTTGCTCAGGGCAGATAGTTGATGGGGTTCTGCCGCTCTCCGTTGTAGCGGACCTCAAAGTGGCAGTGGTTGCCGGTGCTGCGGCCGGTGCTTCCCATCTCAGCGATGTGTTCACCCTTAAACACCTTGTCGCCCACGCTGACCAGCAGGCTGCTGTTGTGTCCATAGTAGGTGGTGTAGCCGTTGAAGTGATCGATGATCACCAGGTAGCCATAGCCGCTCATCCAGCCGGCATAGGTCACTTCCCCGCCATCGGCAGCCACAATGTCGGTCCCCTTCTTGTTGGCGATGTCAATGCCGCTGTGGAAGGAGGTGCCGCCAAAGATCTTGCGGTAGCCGTAGCTGGAGGTAATGCTGCCGCTGGTGGGCCAGCGGAAGGTGCCGGTGGGAGCCCAGTCGGGCCGCTCCAGCGTACCCCGGGCCTGGACCTCCGTGACGGGGTCTGTCAGCATGGTTTGGGACTCAATGACCCGCTCCACCTCTTCCGTGCCCTGATAGGTGACACGGGCCACGGTGTCGGCGGTGCCGTAGACGCCCTTGCTGACCACCCGGGTGTCACCCTCCCACATGGTGTTGTCGTCCACGTACTCAATCTCGTACGGGATATCCGCCACGTAGTACTCCATCTGGGTGGCGACCACAGTCAGATAGGGAACCGCGTTGCTGATGGTCAGCACATCGCCGATCTGCAGCTTATCGATGTCATAGCCGGGGTTCAGCGCCAGCAGTTCCTTGTTGGTCATGTTGTGATCCTGGGCAATCAGGGACCAGCAGTCGCCCTTCTCCACGGTATAGGTGACTTCGCCGGCCTTGGTGCTGTTGAGCAGCAGCGCCACATCCGCCAAATTGGTGAAATCCTCCACCGGCAGATCGCACTCCCGGATCTCAACCTCCTCCACAAAGCCAATTGAAACCGTGTTCTCATTGCGGTAAGGGGCTGCTACCTGCTCCAGCAGCTGCTCCAAAGCGCCCTCGGTCTGGGTAGCGCCGATAAAGGTGCCTCCCACATACAGGGCGTAGCCGTGCTCCACCACCCGCAGAGTGTCGCTGAGGGCCTCCTCCAGCCGGGCTTCATCCACCACCGCGCTGCGGAAGGTGAGGCCTGTGGAGTAGGACACCTTGCTGTCCTCCACGGTGTAGTCATAGCCCAATATGCTGGAGATGGACTGCTCCACCGACATCCGGGCGGCCTGGGCCTCCGCCTCATTGGCCACGGTCCCCAACTCCACCCCGTCAAACACCACGGTGGTAGCGGTCGTATACAGGACGTTGAATACGGCAAAAACAGCAACCGCCAGGCTGCCGGCCACAAAGACAATATGATGGAAGCGCCTCGGCTCCGTCAGGCGGCGGAGATGGGCGGACAGATGGGCTATCATCGCCCGCAGGGAGCACAGCCGCCCCCACAGCTTCTGCCGCACAAGAGGCATACAGCCCCGCAGCAGCAGCTTCAGCTGGCGATAGGAGCTGTTGCTCTCCGGAAAGCGCTGACGTGCGCGGAAATCCGGCACCTTTTTCCGCCCTTTATGATTCGAGGTCATGGTATCCCTCCCATAAATGTCAAATTGGAAAAAAGGGTAACAAAAAGTTACAAGTGTCATTCTACCGTATTTTTGCCATTTCGTCAACCCCCTATATCTAGCGGTGTATGGACTGTTTAATGTGTCGCATCTGGGCCGGACCGAAAGCGGCAAAACGCTTTTAAGCATTGTCCTGATGCACGATAACGGACAGCACACCTTTCTGTCCAGCGGTATGATGCATCAATGCTCCTATGCCCTGGCTTTCCAGCAGCTGACGTGTGCAGCGGTGGTTTCTATCGCCAGCATGTTTGTGCCGCCCTTCCACAACCCGGGACCTTTGATTCGGGCCGCCAGAACCGCCAAGGAAGCTGGCGCCATCGTCTGCGCGGACTGCGGGTTCCCGCGCCACGGGGTATTGAGCCAGGACTTCCTGCCAGTCTTTCCGATGGTACGGATTTTCATATTATCCGGGGAGAAATGGCCATTCCGGTCGATCCGTTTCCTATCCTGCTGGGGCACGAAGGCGCCGGCGAGATTGTCGCTGTTGGGCGAAAGGTCCGCAATTACCAGGTCGGCAATCGGTTTATCAATCCCCCCTACCGCAAAACAACGGATCGCTATGGAGCCACCTGGGGGGGCC
>USMP01000158.1 GCA_900555795.1 uncultured Eubacteriales bacterium | reverse complement strand
GCTGCTGGGGGTGGTGCTGACCGCCTTTGCCGCGGGCCTGGCGGAAAAGCTGTCCCCGGCGGGCCGGGAGCGGGCCGTGGTGCGCCTGGTGGGGGGACTGCTCCTGATATGCGCCATACTGCGGCCCCTGACGGGCGTTCGGTGGGAGGGGGTGGCGCTGGAAACAGGGAACTTCAGCCGGCAGGCGGCAGAGCAGGCGGCGGCCTATGAGAAAGATCAGCTGGACACGCTTTCCGCTATCATAGCGGAGAAAACAGAAACATATATATGGGACAAAGCGTATGAACTGGGGCTGGACTGCGCCGTGTCGGTGAAGGCGGCGGTGGGTGAAACGGGGATCCCTCTGCCGGACAGCGTGACCATTGCCGGCCCCTACAACGCGGATTTAGCCGCTTGCATAGAAGAGGAGGTGGGGATTCCTGCCGAAAAACAAATCTGGATGGAGGAGAGCGCATGGAGCGGGATGAGAGAAAAGGAAGGCTCGTAAAGCCGCTGGAACTGCTGAACCGGTACAAATATGTACTGCTGGTGGTGGCGCTGGGGGCCATCCTGCTGGCCTGGCCCACGGACAGGGCGGCGGAGGAGGTAAGTTCCGCCGCCGCACCGGCGGACCGGGAGGTAAGCCTTACGGAGACGGAGGGCGCCATGGAGGCGATTTTGGGGAAAATCAGCGGCGTGGGCCGGGTGGATGTCATGCTGACACTGCAGAGCGGCAGCGAGCGGGTGCTGGCGTCGGACACGACCCTGCGCTACAGCGGCAGCGCCCAGTCGCCGGATGACTACGACCGCACCTCCGACACAGTGTTGGTTTCCAACGGCGGCGGGGAGGACGTGGTGGTCACGCAGGAGCGCTATCCCCAGTATCGGGGGGCGCTGGTTGTCTGCGACGGCGGTGGCAGCGACGCTGTGCGTCTTGCGGTGGTGGAGGCGGTGTCCGCCCTGACGGGGCTTGGCAGCGATAAGATTGCCGTGGTCAAGTGGCAGAGCGGGTCCACCAGTGGAAATGAGTGAAAGGAAGAATCATAATGGGAGGAAAACATGAGATGAAAAAGCTGTGGAAGCGCAACGCGGTGGTGGCGACGGTGCTGCTGTTCGTCTGTGCGGCGGTGTATCTGAACTGGCGCTACGCCGGAAATATTGCGGATCAGACCGCCCAGGCCGGCCAGCAGGAGGACGGGGACAGCACCAAGGTCCTGGGGGACGCGGCGCTGGTGGGTGGCCAGGTGGTGCCCGCCGAGGACCAGGATACCGCTGCCGCCAGTACCTATTTTGATACCGCCCGTTTAAGCCGCCAGCAGTCCCGGGACAACGCCCTGGCGCTGCTGCGGGAGGCGTCGGAGCAGGAGAATGCGGAGCAGGCAGCCCTGGATGAGGCCAACCGGGCCATTCAGACCCTGGCGGGCTATACCATGCTGGAGAGTCAGGTGGAAAACCTGGTGGTGGCCAAAGGGTATGCCGACTGCGTGGCCTTTATGGGAGAGAACAGCATCAGCGTGGTGGTCTCCGCCGCCGAGGACGGTCTGCAGACCGAGGATGTGGCCAAGATTACCGATATTGTCCTCAGCGAGACGGACTATACCGCCGATCAGATCAAAATTATGGAGGCGGATTGAGTGCAAAGAGAAGCCCGCTCCGTGGATTTTCCGCGGAGCGGGCGCTTTTGCGCCCTGAGATATGCGAAATTTGGATCTTTTCAGGGAAAGCGTTTGTATTGCGAAAAAATCTATGCTACAATCGATGGACAGAAAATAAACCGTGTGCCGGTGGCAAAATTTGCTGGAGTGGGGAGGGTGTTGCAGGATGGACTTAAAAGAGATAGAAGTATTCCTCAAGGTGATGGAATACAAGAAGCTGACCGCCGCCGCCGACAGTCTGGGCATGACCCAGCCGGCGGTGAGTAATATTCTCAAGCGGATGGAGCAGGAATTGGGGAGCCCCCTGTTTATCCGCCGGGGAAAGACCCTGCTGCCCAGTGTGCAGGGACAGATCTTTTATGAATCCGCCCGGAACCAGCAGTTTATGATCCAGCGGGCGATCAGCGGGGTCAACCAGGGGCTGACAGACAAGCGGGAGGTGATTGTGGCCACCCTTGTGTCCAGCGACTGGTTTTTACAGGTGGCCGGCAGCTTTTCGGCGGAGCACCCGGATACGCGTCTGGTCTTTCAGTCGGAGAAGCATGTCCCGCAGAACCATCGCTTGTCCGCCGCAGAGTTTTTGCTGCTGCCGGCCTGCGGTGTGCAGGATGAGCAGACGCTGGCGGTGGACTATCAGAATGGCCTCTATGCGATTTTGCAGCAGGATCACCCGCTTGCCCAGGAAAAGGTGCTCTCTCTCCACAGACTGCGGGAGGAGGACTTTGTCTTTGTGCGGCGGGAGGGGGGAGAGTATGAGCAGTGCTACTGGGATTGCTTTTATGCGGGATTTTTGCCCCATATTTCCCTAGCTGTGAACACAAAGGTGGCGAAATACGCTGCGATCCGCTGCGGCTGTGGGATCGGGCTTGTCTATGACTCGGAACTGGCGCTGGCGGCGGATATGCGCGACTGCGTCGTTGTCCCGATCCGGGGAAATACCAGCGGGGGGACAATCTATTTGGCTTGGTATGACAGTTGCCTGACGGAGCCGGGCAGGGCTTTTTTAACGTACGTGCGGGGAAAAATTGCGGAGTAGCCCGCCAGCTGTAATTTTGTGGGGGAAAAGCGGGGGGAGTCGTATGGACTTTGATGTGCTGAGGGGTTTTATCACCGTTTCTCAGATGGAAAATTTAAAAGAGGCGGCCAGGGTGCTCCACGTCTCCCAGTCCGCTTTGAGCAGTATGATGAGAGGCCTGGAGGAGGAGGTAGGGGAGAAGCTTTTTGACCGCGGCGGAAAGACCATGCAGGTCAATGACGGCGGCAGAATGCTGGCCGCTGCTGCCCGGCAGCTGCTGCAGCGCCATGAGGAAGCGAAGAAGGCTATGCGCCGGGCGGAGACGGTCTGCGGTACGGTCCATATCGGTGTTCAAAACGAAAATGACGGGCTGATCTATTTACTGTCGCAGCTGCACCGGCGCCACCCGCAGATTGCGTTCCACCTGCACAATATGAAGGCATCCCTGGAGGATTATCTCAACTCGGACATGGACTTCTACGTGCTCCCCGGCGATATGAAGGGGGATCTTCCCCATCTCAGAATTGCCGGGTTTTTGGCAATCTACGCCATTGTTTCCGCGGACCATCCGCTGGCAAAGCGGCGGGTGCTGCGGCTGGAGGAACTGCGGGGTGAGCGGTTCGTTTTTGCCACGGGGGACGGCGGTGAACTGGAGGACACCTACCGCTGCTGTGTCCAGGCGGGACTGAAGCCCAATGTGACCTTCCTGTGCGACGACATCAGCGCTCAGCTGGAGTTGGCGCGTCATGCGGGCGTTGTGGTTATTACCTACAATACCTTCCGGCAATTCCGGAGAAACCTGCGGGGTGTTGTGGAAATCCCAATCGACTTTTCCGATTCAGTCAACAGTTCCATCGTGCTGGCCTGGCCGCCCCAGCCGGCCAACCCCCTGGTGGAGTATCTGGTGGCGGATATGCGCGAGACCTATCCGGAGGGTGTTACCCGGGTACTGTAGGAGATGTCTGCCGATGGGAGAGGTACGCCTCTGCCATCGGCATTTTTACTCTGCTTACATAATTTATTATATTTCATTTTGGAAAAGTGGCTGAAACGTTTTGACAGGACTGTCATAATTCGACAAAAATCACGTTGCTTATATTTCATAATTTAATCAAATTTTACAACAACCGCCTTTCATGCTATGGTGGGACCACAGGCCCGCAAGGGCCTGCCTGTTGGCCAACAGGAGGTGCTGGAGGCAGCGCTGCTCCCGGCTCCGACTATACATTCATGAGAGGTGGAAGAACTTTGACACTTGAAATTGGTATCTGTATTGGCATCTGGGTACTGATGCTCGTCATCATGGCTCTTGACAAATTTGACTATGGCTGTGTGGCCCTTGGAATCAGTATCCTTCTGGTTTTGACCAAGTGCGTGGACGCCGGGGCGGCTCTGGCCAAATTTGCCGACCAGAATGTCATCATCATGGGAACGATGATGATCGTAGCCAGCGCGTTTTCAAAAACCCGGGCGGTTGGCAGCATTGCGACGCTGCTGACCAGAGTCAGCGGCGGAAACTTTGCCCGCTGCATCCGGCTCTTTATGGTAATCAACTTTGCCCTGGGCATGTTCGTCCCCGGCGCGATTGGCCGGATTGCCATCGTATATCCCCTGGCGGTGGCGCTGTGCAAGGAAAATTCTGTCAGCCCCTCCAAGGTTATGTTTCCTCTGGCTGTCTGTATGCTGGCGGATCAGACGGGCATTCCCCTGGGCGCAGGAGCCGTTACGTTTGCCAAGTATAACGGCTATCTGGAGGCTTCCGGCTATACCTTCGGGGACTCCTTCCGCATGATTGACCCCTTCCTGGCCAAGGCCCCGGTTGTGATCGTCATGATGATCTATTTCATGTTTTTCTTCAAAATGTAAA
>USMP01000157.1 GCA_900555795.1 uncultured Eubacteriales bacterium | reverse complement strand
TCTGCACCTGGACACCGTGCTCACCGCCTCCGAAGCCGCCGTCACCTCCATTCCGGCCGACGGCAGCAACGCCGGCATCAAGGTGGGGGAGGAGTTGACGGTGGAGCAGCTGCTACACTGCATCCTGGTGGTCTCTGCCAACGAGGCCTGCAATATTTTGGCGGAGGCTGTGTCCGGCTCTGTGGACGCCTTTGTGGCGGCTATGAACGACAAAGCGGCGGCCCTGGGCTGTGAGGACACCCTCTTTGCCAACACCAACGGCCTACAGGACGCCAACCATTACACCACCGCCTGGGACATGTATCTGATCACCCGCGCCGCCCGGACACATGAGGATTTCATGCGTATCTGCAACACAAAGTTTGTGGAGATCCCCGCCACCAACCTCTCCGGCGCGCGGAAGTACTACACCACCAACTACCTTCTCTCCAACTACCGGGCCACCGGCTACTTATACAGCGGGGCCGAGGGCATCAAAACCGGCTCCACCAGCGACGCCGGGTACTGTCTGGTCTCCTCCGCCCAGCGCAGCGGCCGCAGCCTCATCAGCATCATACTGGGAGCGGAGCGGGTCACGCTGGAGGACGGCAGCCGCCAGGTCCAGAGTTTCTCCGAAACCATAAAACTCTTTGACTGGGGATTTGACCACTTCTCCCGGCAGATTATCCTGGGATCGGACGAACTGATCGCGGAGGTGCCGGTGACGCTGTCCCAGGAGGTAAACTCCGTACGGGTCCATCCCGCCCAGGAGATTGAGCGGCTGATCCCCGATACCATTGATCCCGCTGTGGACATCCAGCGGGAGTGGACCTTTGTGTCCGAGAGCGTGGAGGCCCCTGTCAGCCGGGGCCAGGTGCTGGGCCAGATCACACTGCGCTGCGGCGACACGGTATATGCCACCGTGGATCTGCTGGCAGATGACGATGTGTCCGCCTCCCGGCTGCTGGTATTCCAGCGGGATGTCCTCCTCTTTCTCCAGCGCCCCGTGGTGAAGATTACAGCGGCCGCGGCGGCGGGGCTGGTCCTGCTGCTGCTGGTTCTGCGCCTGGTGCTTCGCCGGAGATGGCGGAACCGGCACTACGGCGGCGGCTACCGGAGTTCCGGTGTTGGAGGCTACCGGGGGCGCAGGCGCTGATTTTATCTTTCCCAATAAAACCGGCCCGGAGGCACCGCGTGCGGCGGCGTCCTCCGGGCCGGTTTTTCAGTGGCGGGAACCCATCACACCTGCCAACTGGTTATCGTTGGATCGATGGGCCATGCCTTCAAGTGTTTGTAGGTATAGCGGGAAATGTCAGGATTGGCCGCGCCGGGCGCATCCACCTCAATAATGTGGCTGGCAATGGGCTCAAAATCCGCCCGGAAATGTCCCCGGGACTTGATGAGAAGCAGGCGCTGCCTGGCCGGGTCTATGCCCAGTTCAGTGAACACCTCCACATGGTTGCAGGGGTGGCGCACCGTGTACACGGCGATCTGCACATTTCCCACCTCCAGGCGCACACCGGCGCCCAGGTCGAAGTAGTCCCCCCGGCCCATGGGGCCGCGGCAGCGGAAATAACCGTCTGTGATGGTCTTGACCCGGGCTGTCACCTCAATGGGAGCGCCGTAATCCGTACAGGCCTTGCCGCCGATGGAAAATGCCGCTGTATTCCCAATGCCCACCTCCAGGGCGTGCTTCACTGTCTCCGGGTCCCAGATCAGGGCGGCGGCGGAGCCGGGTATGTCCGCCTGGATCATGGCCCGCAGAAGTTCCGTTGTCTCGCTGGACCCGCCTCCGCCGGGGTTGTCCGACACATCCGCTAGGATCACCGGCGGTTCCGGCTCCTCCGCCAGCAGGGCCCGGGCCTTCTCAATGGCCTCGGGGATGGGGGTAAGCTTCTTGATAAACTGACCCCGGGTCTCCCATGCCATGGCGCAGATATCGTCGCAGGCCGCCTGAGCCAGGGCCCGGTCTCCGTCGGCGGTGGCCACCACGTTAAAGCCCACGTAGTCCGCGTCCACATAGGGGAAGCCGCCGCAGACGCTGACATTAATCATGCCCTCCCGCTTCTCCCACTCTCTGGCCCTTCCAAAGAGGTTGAACATGGGCCCCCGGGCGGTAAGCAGATTGATGGTGGGGAACGCAATGGGAGGATGGCGGTGGGCCGTCACCGGGTGCCATTGGCCCTTCAGGGTTTTCGCCATGCACTCCGCTACCTACACAGCCCGGTCATAGGCGTCAATATGGGGGTTGGTGTCAAAGGCGAAGAGGGCATCCACGTGCAGAGCGGTCTTTTCCGTGTTGTTGGCGTGGAGGTCCTCCGTGACCATCAGAGGCTTATCCCCGATGAGCCCCCGGATAGCGCATACGATGTCGCTCTCCGGGTCCTCTACGCCCTCAGCCAGCATTGCCCCGTGGAAGCAGAGGAGCACACCGTCCACCTCCGTCTCCCGCAGAGGTTTCAATATACGCTCCCGCATGTCCTGATATGCCTCATAGTCCGTGGGGGCCGCCGGCATGGATTCGGCATAGAAGGTGGGCAGGATCTCCCAGCCCTCCCGGTCCGCCACATCCAGAATGCCGCCCATTTCCTTCTTGGTGCCCCGCAGGGTCAGGATCTCCTCCCCCTCCAGGTCCATCCAGCGGGAGCGGGGCGTGGGAACCGGGGAAAAGCAGTTGGTCTCCTGCTTGATCCCTCCAACAGCGATTTTCATCATTGCTCCTCCTTTCTTTGTGCAAAGGGCCATCTGTTCATATGTCCTGTATGTAGTATAACAGACCCCCCCTGTTTGTCCAGCAGCAAACCGGCCTTTTGTGTGTACGCTGCCTAAAATGTGTGATCCTGCCCGGCCCCCGCCGGAGTATCCGGTTCACAGGCGCCGCTGAAAAGCGCGCAGGAGACATAATGGCCCGGAGCGACCTCTGTAAGCGGGATATCTCCTCCCATGCATTTTTTGCAGGCATGGTCGCACCTGGGGGCAAACGGGTGTAGCGGCGCGCGCTCCGCGTCAATTTGCGCGCGTTCCGTGTCAATGATTTTCCCATGCAAAAACGCCGCATAAGTCAAAACCTCCGGCTAAGCCGGAGGCTTGAGTAAGCCCTAGAAGGGCATGATACGGACGAAGCCCCTTAAGGGGCCCCGAAAGGTTTGCCGACCGCATTTCTTTCACGGGCTGCCCCTTAAGGGGTTTTCGCTGCGCCTATTTGTTCTGGCGACCCGTAAACGGGTCCACGAACTCCTTAAGTCCCAGTTGATCCGCCAGCTGGTCCGATTCTAATTGGTTTCGGATATATTCCGCTATTTGCTTTTTGTTCCTTCCTACTGTGTCTACATAATAGCCTCTAGCCCAGAAATGGCGATTTCCATACTTGTACTTTAAATTTGCGTGCCGATCGAATATCATCAGACTGCTCTTTCCTTTCAGATACCCCATAATCTGAGATACACCATACTTCGGCGGGATACTTACAAGCATATGAATATGGTCCGGACAAGCTTTTGCTTCTATGATTTCTACTCCTTTTTGCTGGCATAACTTTCGCAAAATTACCCCTATATCCTGTCTGATCTGCCCATATATCTCCATCCTCCGATATTTCGGTGCAAACACAATATGATATTGACATCTCCAACTCGTATGCTCTAAACTGCTTATGTCTTTGTCTTTCACGATGAAGACCTCCCTGTTATCGTAGTTGTGTGGTCGGCAAACCACTTTTACTTTAACAGGGAGCCTTTTTCTTTTCTACTTTTCTCCTCGCTATAAGCTACTTTTTTACCCCCGGCTTAGCCGGGGGTTGCCTGCGGTACTACCAAAGCAAGAGCGCGGAGACGGCAAACGCCGTCCCCGCGCTCTTTCGTTTTCGGTTTAACCGTTCAGCCCGCTGCAAGCTCCGCGCCCAGGGCCTTACAGGCCTCCAGGCCAGCCGCGTCCGGCGTTTCGTTGAGGATCAGCCCTTCGTCGCCGCACAGATCGGCGCCGGCGCCTTCCGCCCGTTCGTACCAGTCCCGCATCCATTGCCCGTCGCCCCAGCCGTAAGAGCCGAACAGGGCCACCTTCTTCCCGGGCAGCTTGCCCTCCAGAGCGGTGAAGAAGGGCTCGAACTCCCCCTCCTCCAGCACCTCCGCCCCCATGGCGGGGCAGCCCAACGCCAGGCGGTCGTAGCCGGCGGCCTCGCCGGCGCTGATCTCGGACACGGTGAACAGGCGCGCGCCCGCCCCCTCCGCCACCGCCTTGGCCATGGCCTCGGTATTGCCCGTCCCGGACCAGTAAATCACTGCTGTCTTGCTCATCATCCGTACCTCCATGGATCGTCTGTTTAGTTTCACGCCGCCGGCGTCTCCCGGACGCCGAACAGCTGCGAAAGCGTCATCCCCGCCCGCAGGCGGCTGCACAGCGCCTCCCGGCTGCGGTCGAACCGGGCGAACTGCCGCCGGGCGCCCTCCACGTCATGGTAGACCTTCCAGTGCCCGCACAGCTTACACCGGCCGCCCCCCGGATCTGCCAAAAAGCCCTGCACATCCTCCGGCGGATAGCCCAG
>USMP01000156.1 GCA_900555795.1 uncultured Eubacteriales bacterium | reverse complement strand
GCGGCGGCCAAGGCGGCGGCCACACTGCTGCTGACGGGCCGCCGGCTGGAGCGAGTGAGCCTGCTGACTCCCAAGGGGCTGGACCTGGATCTGGAGGTCCGGGATTTGCGCCAGGAGGCGGGTACGGCCAGCTGTGCCATTGAGAAGGACTGCGGCGATGACCCGGACGTTACCGGCGGCACGCTGATTTATGCCGCCGTATCCCGCTCAGAGGCCTCCGGTATTTCGGTGGACGGGGGCGCGGGGGTTGGACGGGTAACAAAGCCCGGCCTGGACCAGCCGGTGGGCGCCGCCGCCATCAACAGTGTTCCCCGGGAAATGATCCGCCGGGCGGTGGAGCAGGTATGCCGTCTGGCGGACTACCAGGGCGGCCTGCGTGTGGTGATCTCCGCCCCGGAGGGGGAGGCGCTGGCCAGGCGGACCTTCAATCCCCGGCTGGGGATCTTGGGAGGGATCTCCATCCTGGGTACCACCGGAATTGTGGAGCCCATGAGCGAGCGGGCCCTCATCGATACCATCCGGGTGGAACTGCGCCAGCGCCGGGCCGGAGGAGCGGAATATGTGCTCCTGACCCCCGGCAATTATGGAACGGATTTTATCCGCCAGAGTTTGGGCATTGGCCCCCAGGCCGCCGTTCAGTGCTCCAACTTCATTGGGGACGCTCTGGATATCTGCCGGGAATTGGGGTTCCGGGGGGCCCTGCTCATCGGCCATATTGGCAAGCTGGTAAAAATTGGCGGCGGCATGCTGAACACCCACTCCAGGTACGGCGACTGCCGCATGGAGATTCTGGCGGCCTACGGGGCGGCGGCGGGCCTCCCGGCTTCCCGGGTGGAGGCGCTTCTCGCCTGCGTGGCCTGTGACGACGCTCTGGGTGTTCTGGAGGCATCCGGTGTGATGGAGGGGTGCCTGCAGCGTCTGGTGGACCGGGTAGCCTTTCATCTGCAGGCCCGGGGCGGCGATGGGTTGGAGACGGGTGCTGTGCTCTTCTCCAAGCGATATGGCCTTCTGGGGCGTACCGCCAACGCCAAAACGCTGCTGCGGCGCGCCGCGCCACAGAGTGCCGTCTGAACATGATTTGCGCCACAGGCGCGGGAGGTAACAATGGTACATTTTGTGGGCGCCGGCAGCGGCGCACCGGATCTGATCACCGTCCGGGGGGCGCGGCTCCTTCAGCAGGCGGATGTGATCATCTATGCCGGATCCCTGGTAAACCCGGCCCTGTTGGACTATGCGAAGAGCGGGTGTGAAATTCACAACAGTGCGCTCATGACCCTGGAGCAGGTGCTCTCGGTGATCCGAAAGGCGGAGGCGGCGGGGAAGACCACTGTCCGGCTTCACACCGGGGATTCCAGCATCTACGGGGCGGTGCGGGAGCAGTTTGACCAGCTGGAGGAACTGGGTATTTCCTACGATGTGTGTCCCGGTGTCAGCGCTTTCTGCGGCGCGGCTGCGTCCCTGCGGGCGGAGTACACGCTGCCGGATGTGAGCCAGACGGTGATTATCACCCGTACCGCCGGACGCACGCAGGTGCCGGAGCGGGAGTCCATCCGCTCTCTGGCGGCCCACCGGTCTACAATGGTGCTCTTTCTCAGCACAGGCCTGACGGAGAAGCTGCAGCGGGAACTTCTGGAGGGGGGATACCCCGGCTCCACCCCGGCGGCGGTGGTCTATAAGGCCACCTGGCCGGAGGAGCAGATTCTCCGGTGCACGGTGGACACCCTTCACGCGACGGTGTCTGCCAGCGGGCTGACCAAGACCGCCCTCATCATCGTGGGCGGCTGTATGGGAGAGAAGTATCTCCGCTCCTGTCTGTACAATCCCACCTTCTCCACGGAGTATCGTCCGGCGGAAGCGGCCGGGGAGGAGAAGCGGTGAGGCTGGCCATTCTCGCCTTCAGCCGTCAGGGCTGCCGCACGGCCCTGCGGGTTGCCCGGGTTCTGGAACCGGTGGCTGAGGAGCGGCGGCTCTTTACCATGGCGCAGTACGCTGGGGAGGGGGAATTTCAGGCCATTGCGCCGCCGGTAAGCAGGTTTACCGGTCCCCTGTTTGCCTGGGCGGACGCTCTGGTGTTCGTGGGGGCCTGCGGCATTGCCGTGCGGGCTATCGCCCCCTATGTGCGGGACAAGCGGACGGACCCGGCGGTGCTGGTGGTGGATGAACTGGGCGGCTTTGTCATCTCCCTGCTCTCCGGTCACATCGGGGGGGCCAACGACCTGACGGAGCGGATGGCAGAGGCGCTGGGGGCCACAGCGGTGGTAACGACCGCCACGGATGTGAACCGGAAGTTTTCTGTGGACGCCTGGGCTGCGCGCAACGGCTGCGCCATCAGCAGCATGGGCGTTGCCAAGGCCGTGTCCGCCGCGATTTTGGAGGGTCCCGTACCTCTCTGCAGTGATTTTCCCATTGCAACGGCCCTTCCGCCGGGGACAGCCGCGGGGGAGGACGGCCCGCTGGGCATCTGCATTTCCTGGCGCAGGCGCCGGCCCTTTGACCGGACGCTGCTGTTGATGCCGCGGGTGCTTCACCTGGGCATCGGCTGCCGCCGGGGCGCCGCCGCGACCAATATCCGGCAGCTGGTGGACGATGTGCTGACCGAGCACCAGCTGTCCCCGGCGGCGGTGAAGCTGGTGGCCTCCATCGATCTGAAACGGCAGGAGCCGGGGCTTCTGGAGTTTTGCCGGGAGAGGGGCTGGACGGCCCAATTTTATACGGCGGCGGAATTGGCGGAACTGGAGGGAGATTTTACGTCCTCGGAATTTGTGCGGGGCGTCACCGGCGTGGACAACGTCTGCGAACGGGCGGCGCTTCTGGGCGCGGGGCGGCTGCTGGTGAGAAAGACCGCCCGCTGCGGCGTAACAGTGGCGGTGGCGGCGGAAGATTGGGAGGTGCGATTTGGGTAAGCTGACAGTGGTGGGAATCGGCCCGGGAAACGCGGAGAACCTGACGCTTTTGGCGGATCAGGTATTGGCGCGGTGCGAGGTAATCGTGGGCTACCAGGTGTATGTGGACCTGGTAAAGGGCCGCTACCCGGACAAGGAGTATATCGCCACCGCCATGACAAGGGAAGTGGACCGCTGCCGCATGGCGCTTGACGCGGCGGCGGAACGGGATGTGGCCATGGTCTGCTCCGGCGACAGTGGAATTTACGGCATGGCAGGCCTGCTCTATGAACTGCGGGGAGAGTCGGACACCCCGGCGCTGGAGGTGGTGCCCGGACTTACAGCGGCCTGCAGCGGCGCGGCCCTTCTGGGGGCGCCCTTGACCCATGACTTTGCCGTCATCAGTCTCAGTGACCGGCTCACGGCCTGGGAAACCATTGAAAAAAGACTGGCGGCGGCGGCAGCGGCGGATCTGACGCTGGTTCTGTACAACCCGGCCAGCCATGGCCGGCCGGATCATCTGAGCCGGGCCTGCCAGGTCCTGCTGCGCACTCTGCCGCCCCAGCGGCCATGCGGCGTGGTACGGAATATCGGCCGGGAGGGGGAGCAGTGGCAGGTGCTCAGCCTGGAGGCGCTGCAGGCCTACCCGGCAGACATGTTCTGCACCGTGTTCATCGGCAACGCGGCAGCCCGGGTGATCGCCGGAAAGCTGGTAACGCCAAGGGGGTATCGTCATGTATAGATTCTGTGTGTTTGCCGGTACCACCGAGGGCCGGGAACTGGTGGAATTTCTTTTGAGCCAGGGCGCCGCGGTTACAGTCTGCGTGGCCACCGAGTACGGAGAAGCCCTGCTACCCCAGGCGGAGGGACTTACTGTCTCCGCCCGGCGCATGAACAGCGGGGAAATGGCGGAACTGCTGCGGCGGGAGGACTTTACCTGCTGCATCGACGCCACCCATCCTTACGCCCCTGTGGTAACGGAGGAGATTGTCTCCGCCTGCCGGGAGACAGGAACGGAGTATCTGCGGCTGCTGCGCCGCTCCGGTGACGCCGGAGAGGCGGTGTTCGTGGCGGATATTGCCCAGGCGGTGGACTATCTGAACCACCGGGAGGGGAATATCCTGTTGACAACCGGCAGCAAAGAGATTACGCTGTATACCGATATCCAAAATTTCCAGCAGCGGGCGTATGCCCGGGTGCTGCCCATGGAATCCTCCCTCCAGTCCTGTCAGGCGGCCGGATTGGCCCCCTCCCACATTCTAGCTATGCAGGGCCCATTTTCCCGGGAAATGGATCTGGCCATGCTGCGGGCGGTGGACGCGAGGTATCTGGTGACAAAGGATACCGGCGTGACCGGCGGCTTTTCAGAGAAGCTGGCAGCGGCTCGGGAGGC
This sequence comes from uncultured Eubacteriales bacterium, assembly GCA_900555795.1. Lineage (GTDB taxonomy): Bacteria > Bacillota > Clostridia > Oscillospirales > Oscillospiraceae > Pelethomonas. Next base: position 249 of record USMP01000156.1, on the reverse strand, counting down.
GGGGGTGCTGACAATTGTGGTGGGCAGACCGCCCCAGCGACATGGGCTCGATCTGGAGGAGATGGTGGAACTGCTCTGCCGCCGCTTCGGCATGACGGCGCGCCCTGTGGTGTCGGTGGTGGGCATCGGCCCCGGAGGGAGCGGCGCGATGACAGAGGACGCCCGAAGAGCCATCCGCAGGGCCCGCTGTATCATCGGCGCGGAGAGGATGCTGGCGGCGGTGGGACGGCCGGGCCAGCGGCTCTCCGC
>USMP01000155.1 GCA_900555795.1 uncultured Eubacteriales bacterium | reverse complement strand
CCGGGGTGCTGGTGGTGTATGCGTTTGACAGCAAGGTCCTCCAGTTCCCGACCCGGGCCCCCTGGTGGGGGCAGGCCGTGAAGCTGCTGGGAGGGCTGGCGCTGGTAGTGGCGGTAAAAGCGGTGCTGAAGGCGCCGCTGCTGGCCCTCTGCGGCGGCCACATGGCGGCCCACGCCCTGCGGTACTTTCTGGTGGTGGTGACGGCGGGGTGCCTGTGGCCCATGACCTTCCGCTTTTTTGAGCGGTACAGCCGGTGATCTAAAAATTCTATTGAATCCGATGGGCTTCGGCGTTGCGCCGCCGGCGGGGCGGTGCTATAATAGCCCGTGGCGGCGATTACACGCACGCAGCCTTCGGCGCACCGCGCTGAGAGACAAGCCGCGCAGGCCATTGGAGTGCCGCAGCGCGGCGGGAGAAGGGAGTACATAGGAGATGGATAAGAAAACGACAGATATTGTGGCCTATCTGACCTGGGTGGGCCTGGTAATCGCCTTTGTCATGGGGGATCGGGAGCAGTCCAGGTTTCATATGAACCAGTCCCTAGTGATCTGGCTGGCCGGCACGGTGGCGGGAGTCCTCAGCAGGGTGCTGGGATGGATTCCGCTGGTAGGCTGGCTGGTGAGCATGGTGGCGGGGGCCGCGGGCCTGTTTTGCGGGGTGTGCTGGTTTATCGGCATCATCAGCGCCATTCAGGGTACAGAGAAAGAGGTGCCTCTGCTGGGGCAGTTTCAGCTTTTAAAGTGAGCAGGGCAGGTTGAAGGGGCCAGGAGCGGCACGCTCCGGGCCCCTTCAACCTGCCCTGTGGATGGATGGCGGGATTCAGCGGGCCGGCTTCTCAGGAAAATATTTCTCCACAAAGGGAACCCGCTCCACCTGGAACGCTCTGCCCCGCAGGTATTCCAGGCATCCGGCGTCGGTGGGAAAGTCGAAGCGCAGGTAGTAGCTGTACAGTGCCTGGCGTGTCTCACCGTAGCGGCGGTTTACTTCCCCGCGGCCATATTTGCCGTCCCCCAGCAGCGGGTGCCCGGCGTCGGCAAAGGAGGCCCGGATTTGATGGGTCCGCCCTGTCAGCAGTTCCGCCTCCACCAGGGACAGCCCCTCCCGGACCTGGAGTGTGCGGTACAGCGTCTCGGCGGATTTACCCCCGGGGATGGGGTGATGGTAGATAGCCACCTGCTTTTTTCCCTCATCCTTGAGCAGGAAGCAGGACAACTTTCCCTGGGGTGGGGACAACTGCCCCAGGGCGGCACAGAGATATTTCTTGGTGATCTCCCGGTCCCGTATTTTGGCGGTAAGAATGCGCAGTGCCTCGGCGTTTTTTGCGGCGATAACGATGCCGCCGGTGTTGCGGTCGATGCGGTTGCAGAGGGCGGGGGTAAAGGCGTGCTCCCACTTGGGGTTCCACTCCCGTTTCTGGTACAGGTAGGCCTGGACGTGGTTGATAAGGGTGTTGACCTTCTCCGTCTCATCGGCGTGGACCACCAGGCCCGGCTGCTTGTCCAGCAGCAGCAGGTTCTCGTCCTCATAGAGGATGGAGAGTTTTGGCGTGAACAGGGTGAGGAAGAGGTTATCCTCCCGGGGCTGCTCAAAAAATTCGTCGTTGATGTAGAGCTGCAGGGTGTCTCCCACCTGCAGCCGCTGGTCCCGCTGGCAGCGCTGGCCATTGCACTTCACCCGCTTGATGCGGATGTATTTTTGCAGCAGGGCAGGGGGCAGCAGGGGCATGGCCTTGGACAGAAACCGGTCCAGCCGCTGCCCCGCGTCATTCTTTTCAATCGTAAATTCCCGCATGGAAGTACCTCCCGGTGTCAGGTGCTTCTATTTTATACAGACAGGTGAATTTTTGCAAGGAAAATCGGAAAAAGTATTTGACAATCCGCGCCATTTCCTCTATAATACTACTCGTGTCTTTGCGAGGTGTGCCATGGTTTTAAATCTTCAAAAGATCATCAACGCTCCCGGAGAACGGATGGAATTCCAGTTTACCCTGGATCTGTCCGATGTGGACTTCGGTGGCCAGTGGCCCGTGCAGAACCCGGTTGTGGTAACTGGAGAGGTGCGGAACACGGCGGGGATGCTGACATTGGAGTTGGAGGCCGACACAGTCCTCAAGTCTGTCTGTGACCGCTGTATGAAGCCGTTCGATCAACCCAAGACCGTCCGGTTCCAGTGTATGCTGTCTGAGGACCCGGCGGACGAGGAGAATGACGATATCCTGGTGGTGGAGAACCATACGTTGGATGTGGGGGATCTGGCCAAGACGACATTCATCCTGGAGATGGATACAAAGACCCTTTGTTCAGAGGACTGCAAGGGGCTGTGCCCCGGCTGCGGCGTCGATCTCAACCAAGGGAGTTGCACCTGTAAAAAGGCTGTGGACCCCCGATTGGCGGTGCTGGCGAAGCTTCTGGAGAAGGACAAAACAGAGGAATAAAAAGATTTCAGATATACAGGAGGTGTCATCATGGCAGTCCCCAAGGGAAAAGTTTCAAAGGCAAGACGTGACAAGCGCCGCAGTTCCGTGTGGAAGCTGAAGGTTCCCGGCCTGGTCGCTTGCCCCAAGTGCGGCGCGATGCGCCTGCCCCACAGAATGTGCCCGGAGTGTGGTACGTACAATGGCCGTCAGGTCAAGACCATCGAGTCCACCGTGGCGGAGTAAATGGTTCGTCAAAGGGGAGACCCCAGCTGGGGCCTCCCCTTTTTCGCGCAAAACAGGCGGGGTCTCTTCTCACGAAGGGGACTCCGCCTGTCGTCTGTCAGCCCCGGAGCAGCAATTCCCGGGAGATCTCTTTCCCGTGGCGCAGGTACACCCGGGGAACCCGCTTGCTGACGGCGCAGGTCAGTTCATAGGGAATGGTTCCCGCCTCCCCGGCGGCCTGGTCCACGTCGTTGTGGGGGCCGTACACCTCCACCTCCGTCCCCTCTCCCACCTGGGGCAGGTCCGTCAGGTCGATCATGCACATGTCCATACAGATGCGGCCCACAATGGGGGCCATGCCCAGAGGGGTGTACACTCTCCAGCGGTTGGACAGGGCCCGGGGCAGTCCGTCGGCATAGCCGATGGGCAGCACGCCCAGCCGGGTGGGCCGCTGGGTGTGGAAGGTGCGTCCGTAGCTGACGGCAGTGCCGGGGGCATAGGTCTGTACCGCCCCCACCGCGCTCTTCAGAGCCATCACCGGCCGCAGATCCAGGCTGCCCCCGCCGATGCCGTAGGTCAAAAGCCCCGGGCGCACCATGCCGCAGGCGTACTCCGGATAGAACAGGGTGGCCCCGCTGTTGGCGCAGTGGCAGATGGGAAAGGTGATGTTGTGCTCCGCCGACAGGGCTGTCACCATCCGCTGGAAGCGGTCGTACTGGGCCCTGGTGTAGTCCTGGCTGTCTGTCTCAGGCTCGTCGGCGGCGGCAAAGTGGGTGAAGATGCCCTCCACCTCCAGCCCCGGCAGGGCACACACCCGTCCAATGGCCGCCAGGGACTGGGCAAAGTGGGCGTCGTCGCACTGAAAGCCCAGACGGGACATGCCGGTGTCCAGCTTGATGTGGACCTTGATGGAGCCGCCCAGAGCCTGGGCGGCCCGGGAGAAGGCCTGGGCGGCGGACTCACTGTAAATGGTCTGGGTGACGCAGTTTTGCAGGATCTCCGGCACCTCGTCCGTGGGGGTGAGCCCCAGCTGGAGAATAGGCAGGGCCACGCCGCCCAGCCGCAGTTCCCTGGCCTCGTCGATGTTGGACACCGCCAGGTACTCGGCCCCCAGCTTTTCCAAGGTGCGGGCCACCTGAATGGCCCCGTGGCCATAGGCATCCGCCTTCACCACGCCCAGAAACCGGGCCTGGGGCCCCGCCTGGGCCCGCAGGACGCGGTAGTTATGCTCCAGGGCGTCAAGGTCAATCTCCGCCCAGGTTCTCTTCAGTGTACTATCCATAGGTGCTTGCTCTCTCCTCTTTGTTCATCCGGCTCCCGCCGGGGTTTGGGGCTGGGCCGGGTCTGTGGCCGGAGGCTGGGCCGGGGGCTCCTGACTGGTACCCTCGGGCTGAGATGGCGTTTCCTGGGTGGCTCCTTCCGGCTGGGTGGGCGTGGACTCCGTGCCGGGCTCCCGCTGCTCCGTGATCTCAAAGCGGCTCCAGGCCACCTCAAAGACCACTGTGCCCTGGGTGCTGATTTCGCTGTGCAGGGGCAGCAGGCTCTCCTCATCGAACCAGGTGGTGTATACCATGTCCTCCTGGTCCGGCAGGGTAAAGGCCAGGCGCAGGCAGGGGCGCTCCTCCACGGTTTCCTGGCTCTCCTCGGTGAGGTAGCCGGCAGCGGCGGCCTCCATCAGCTTCGGCAGAGCGGCCACCGGGGAGATCGCCGCGGCGGAGTAGCTGCCGGCATCCAGAGAGATGTCATCATAGCTGAGAGTCAGCGTCCCCTCCGCCACAGTGGCGGAAATGCCGGCCAGATTAGCCGGGGCCAGCACCGTGACGGTGCTGCTGGACGGGGTGTAGGCGCACAGAAGGGTGTAGACGCGCACCTCGTCGTCGTAGTGGCAGGTAATGTCCGCCT
>USMP01000154.1 GCA_900555795.1 uncultured Eubacteriales bacterium | reverse complement strand
AGCTGTACAGGGCGCTGCTGGTCAGCGATCTGGTGACGGTTCATCAGAAGAGCGGCATCGGCCGGCTCAGCGCCTACTGCGGCGCCGTCAGCGCCGGGGTGGGCGCCGGGGCGGGCATCGCCTACCTGCTGGACGGCAGCTACGACGCCGTGGCCCACACCATTGTCAACGCTGTGGCCATTCTCTCCGGCACCATCTGCGACGGGGCCAAGCCCTCCTGCGCCGCTAAAATCGCCGCCAGCGTGGACGCCGGCATCCTGGGCTACCACATGTGGCGCAACCACCAGGAATTCAAGGGCGGTGACGGCATCGTCACCAAGGGGGTGGACAACACCATCGCCAACGTCGGCCTGCTGGCCAAGGAGGGCATGCGGCAGACGGACCGCACCATTCTGGAGATTATGACCAACCGCTGTGACTGACGGCGGATTCGTTCCGGCACGTCCAGAGGCGCCATGCTTTTTGCGCATACCCGGCCATAGAGAGCGGGCATTTGCGCTTTTTGCGCCGGGGTGCTATGATGGATCCGCAGACACGCCAACCGCAGACGTATTGCAGCAAGCCGCCCCCAGGGGCGCTCCGCTGTGACAGCACAGGAAAAGCAGGGCGAGCAGCCGTTTTAAGGAGGTCAATATGGAATACACAAAGCTGGGCCCCTCCGATCTGACCGTTTCCCGCATCTGCATGGGGGGCATGGGCTTCGGCGACGCTGCAGCCGGCCAGCACGCCTGGACAGTGGACGAGGCGGCCACCCGGGACATTGTCCGCCGGGCCCTGGAACTGGGTGTCAACTTTTTTGACACCGCCATTACCTACCAGGGCGGCACCAGCGAGCAGTATCTGGGCAGGGCCCTGCGGGATCTGGCGGATCGGGACGCGGTGGTGGTGGCCACCAAGTTTCCGCCCCGGAGCCCGGAGGCGCTGGCCGCCGGCGTGGATGGGCGGGCCTACGTGGGCCGGATGCTGGATCAGAGCCTGCGCAACCTGGGCATGGACCACGTGGACCTCTACATCCTCCACGGCTGGGACTACCACACCCCCATTTCGGAGCTGCTGGCAGGCCTGGGCGACGGGGTGCGGGCGGGCAAGGTCCGCTATATCGGCATTTCCAACTGCTACGCCTGGCAGTTGGTACAGGCCAACGCCATCGCCGCCCGGGAGGGGTTCCCCCAGTTTATCTCGGTCCAGAACCACTACAACCTGATCTTCCGGGAGGAGGAGCGGGAAATGGTCCCCTGCTGCCGGGACGGGGGCGTTGCCATGACCCCCTACAGCGCCCTGGCAGGCGGGCGGCTGAGCAAGCGCCCCGGCGAGACCTCCCGCCGCCTGGCGGAGGACCAGTACGCAAAGCTGAAATACGGCGGCGCGGAGGAACTGGACGCCCCCATCCTCCGCCGGGTGGCGGAAGTGGCGGACCAGCGGGGCGTGACGATGACGGAAATCGCCCTGGCCTGGCTGCTGGCCCATGTCACCGCCCCTGTGGTGGGGGCCACCAGACGCAGCCATATAGAGGGCGCGGTCCGGGCGGTGGCCCTGCGCCTGACGCCGGAGGAAACAGCTTTTCTGGAGGAGCCCTACCGGCCCCACCCCCTGGTGGGCGTTATGGCCCAGAACACGCCCGGAACCACCCCCGGCGGGGCCATCTGGTCCACCGGGAGCCGGCAGGCCCGCCCATAGGGGGCCTGCCGGGGGGCGCCCGGGGAATCCCGCGCAGCCCGGGGAAAAAGCGGCCTTACCCCTTCCCCACAGCCTCAGGGCGGCCCGGACGGATCATCCGTCCGGGCCGCCCCTTTTATGCTCAATAGTACGCCACCAGAAGATCCACCACCGTGCCATAGCTGCGAATCCCGTCCGTCTGGCCGTAGCTTTTCAGTGTGGTGTCATAAATCTTTTTGCTCACTGCGGCGGTCAGGCCCTCAAACTGGCCCCAGTAGGCGCTGTGGCTTGCCAGATCCGCCTGCACCGTGTCCGGGAGGCTCTCATACACCGCCGCCCACCGCTCCCGGTGGGCGCTGTAGAGGGCGTTGCCCAAATGGATGTAGCCCATGAGGCAGCCGGAGTACCGGTACGCCGCATCGTCGCTGGCCAGGCAGGCCGCCACCGCCAGGAAGTTGCACTCCTGCTCGGAGGCAATGCCCCGCTGATGGGCCAGTTCGTGGGCGATGTTGGCGGGCAGCAGGCAGGCGGGGCTGTCCACATTCAGGTTGGACTCTCCGGTGTAGGGGCTGTAGAAGCCGGTGAAGTTCATGGCGGAGAAGAGCCGGGAGAACACCATCCGTTTGGGCACCCGGTCCTCCCGCTCCAGAAATGGAAAGGTCCGGGACAGGTTGGCGTACACCGCCGTGCTGGCGGCGAAAATATCGTCCCGGGGCACGGCGAATACGCCCTTCTCATCCCGCTCCACCTGGTCCGCCAGATCTCCCAGGCGGGCGGCAAAATCCCTTGTCACCCGCTCCAGCTCCTCCACCGATACGGGCTGGGCATACACACCGCTGCGCTCCTGAAAACCGTCGGCGTAGTAGTTCACCCCCCACAGCAGGCAGTAGAGCCCCCAGGCGGTGAGAAAATAGCAGGCAAGCCCCAGCAGGCCGCCGTACGCGGTGCGCCAACGGTGGGGCCGGGTCCGCAGCCGGTGCATAAGCACCGCCACCCAGGCCAGGACCCCCAGGATAAACGCTGCGTACAGCCACTCCACCACCGAAAAGGGGACGCAGTACCAGAGCCGGGCATACCCGTCCTTCAGCGCCTGGGTCACGCCGGACACGGCATTGGCCGTCCCCCGGCTGCTGATCGCCCACCAGTAGAGGGCAAAGAGGGCCAGCACCCCCAGCGCCCAGCAATGTACGCCCCTGTGCCGCCTCCAAAATTCTCCCATGGCCGCTCTCCTCTCCCGCTGTCAAATTCTGTCTAAAAAAAGTATACCCCCTTGGCATGATCTTGCCAAGAGGGTATATTCTCCAATTTTTCTCCGAAAGCCGGGACGGGGCTAGCCCTTCTTCCCGTCCCCGGCGCCGGAGGCGTCCTCCGGCCAAACCGGCTCGTGGGTGGCATAGCTGGCGGTATCCGTGGGCAGGCCCCGCCTTTTCAGCCGGTAGGCGGAGTAGGTGCGCACGCCGGTATATATGCAGGCGAACACCGGCACCCCCAAAAACATGCCCAGCACGCCGCCTACACCGCCCCCCACCAGGATAGCCACGATGACCCAGAAGCTGGACAGGCCGGTGCTGTCCCCCAGGATCTTGGGGCCAAGGATATTGCCGTCAAACTGCTGGAGCGCAAAGATAAAGAGGATGAAGTACAGGCACTTGATGGGGCTGTCCAGCAGGATGAGAAAGGCGCTGGGGATGGCCCCCAGGAAGGGCCCGAAGAAGGGGATCACATTGGTGACGCCCACCACCAGGCTCACCAGGGGGGCATAGGGGAAGGCGAAGAGGCTGGAGAAAAAGAAGCACAGAATGCCGATAATCAGGGAATCCAGCAGCTTGCCCCGGACAAAGCCGCTGAAAATCCGGTTGGTGGCCTTCACCCCCCGAATCAGCAGCGCCGCCCGCTCCTCGGGGAGAAAGGTGTAGCTCAGCTTGCAGCCGGTGGCGGCAAAGGTCTCCTTGGTGGCCAGCAGATAGACGGATATGATGACGCCGATCAGCAGGTTCTTCAGGAACACCAGCACACCCACCACGCCGCCTGTCACCGCCTGGACCGCCACCTGAATCTGGGGCACCAGCCGGTCACTGAGCCAGGTGAGCGCGTCCTGGTAGTAGGCGTTGATCACCTCCGCCGCCTTCTGGGCAAAGTCCGGATTGTCCTCCAGCAGGCCCTGTACCCAGGCCACAATGGTCCAGTAGTACCCCTCCGCATTGGCCGCCAGCTGCAGCACACTCTTGTACAGTTCCGGCAGCAGCACGCTCATAAAGGCATACAGCATTGCCGCCACTACCAGCCAGCTGAGCAGAATGGACGCCGCCCGCAGCCACTTGCCCAGCGGCTTCATTTTTCCGCCGGTTTTGCGGTCATAGCGGAAAAAAATCGTCTCAAACCAGTTCACCAGAGGCGTGAGCAGGTAGGCCAGGGCGAAGCCGTAGAGCACGGGGGCCAGGATCGTCACCAGCTTCCTCAAATACAGCATAACGGTGCTGCTGCGAAAGAACACATCGTAAAAGAGCAGGATCGTACAGACCACGCCAACGGCGGTCAGTCCCCATTGGATGTAGTGGTTGTCCCGTTTCATAAGCCGCCTCCGCGCAAAATTTCCTTTTTATTTATCTTACCCAACTTTTCCCGCGATTGCAATAGGTTCCCCCCCATGTTATACTCTACTAAAAGAAACTTAATCCATTCTTTACGAAATCTTCGGTTCTAAGGAGAGAATCTTCCATGGCCAGGACACTGCTTTTCATCGTCAATCCCAAGGCGGGCCGCACCCGGTCCACCGCGCCGCTCTATGACGTGATCGCCCACTTCTGCCAGGAGGGCTACCTGGTGGATCTGCGCCAGACCCAGGGCCAGGGTCAGGAAAAGATAGATGAAGCGGGTGCCGCCCACCAGGCACATGAAGAAAAGCAGGATGACCAACAC
>USMP01000153.1 GCA_900555795.1 uncultured Eubacteriales bacterium | reverse complement strand
ACACCTCACGGGACCTTGTCCCTCTGGTGGAGGATGGGTCGGTGGATTTGGCCGTAGGCGTGTTTCCGCACCATGCCGCCAGCTTGACCAGCCAGGTGCTGGTGGAGGACAGACTGTATTTGGTAGTGGCGGAGTCCCTTCTGGAGCGGGTCTTCGGGCCGGATGGCTGGCAGCTTCCCCTGGAGCGGTACCAAAAACAGGTCTGCCCGGAACTGCTGGCCCGGCTGCCGGTCATTCTGCCCCTACGGGGTAATGCCCTGACCGACAGCATCCTGGACTGCTACCAGAGTGCCGGCTGCCAGAGCCAGGTGTATCTGTCCACCGAGTATCCCCAGTTTTATCTGCCGCTGTGCCTGGAGGGGGTGGCGGCGGGGTTCTTTCTGCGGATGAGCCTGCTTCACGATCTGCCCCAGATTCCGGCGGGGGTTCACTGCCTGCCGCTGGTGGCGTTGGGGGGGCCGGTGTGCCAGCGGGTGTCGGTGCTGTATCAACGCCACCGGCCCGCTACCCGGTTTCAGCAGCGGTTTCTCGCCGTTCTCACGGCGTATTTTGCCCAGCAGGACCAGCGGCCCTTCCCGGATACGGCTTTCTCAGCGGCGGAAAACATGAACCAATCGTAAAATTCACGCCAGACTATGGAAACTGTGGGGAAAAAGGTATATACTAAATAAGATTTGGCAGATACTTGACAGACAAAGGAGAAACCGCCACATGACTCGACAGGCGCTCATGGAAAACGTGTATCTCAACTATATCCCATCAGAGAAATTCAAAACCGGCTTTTTGAGTGCCCAGCTGGTGATGCCGCTGGAGCGGGAGAGCGCGGCGCTGAACGCCCTGCTGGTAAATGTACTGAGCCGGGGGACCGTCCGCTGCCCGGATATGGCCGCTATTTCCGCCCGGCTGGACGCCCTCTACGGCGCCCGGCTGGAGCCCACGGTGCGTAAAAAGGGGGAGAATCAGGTCTTTGGTTTTGTGGCCTCCTCAATTGACGAGCGGTTCCTGCCGGAGGGGGAGCGGCTGCTGGAGCCTCTGACGGATCTGTTGGGGGACACGCTCTGCAACCCCGCTACCAAAAACGGGCGGCTGAACGGGGCCTACGTGGACAGTGAGCGTGTGAACCTGGCGGATCTCATCCGCAGCGACATCAACGATAAGCGCCTCTACGCCGGCCGGCGGCTTATCGAGGAGATGTGCGCCGGGGAGCCCTATGGCATCAGCCGCCTGGGCGAGGTGCGGGATGTGGAGCGCATCTCCCTGCAGAAACTGAACAGCCACTACCAGACCATCCTGCCCGCAGCCCGGCTGGAGTTGTTTTACTGCGGCTCCGCCCAGGAAAAGCGGGTGGCGGGGGCTTTTTCCCGGGCTTTCGCGGGCCTGCCCCGCCAGGGATTGGTGGAGCCTGCCGCCGCTGTCCTTCGCCCCGCGCCGGAGCAGTGCCGGGTGGTGGAGGAGGCCATGGATGTGGCCCAGGGCAAACTCTGCATCGGTTTCCGCACGGACAGCACGGATGTGCCCGCCACCATGCTGATGAACGCCATGTTCGGCGGTACCAGCAATTCCAAGCTGTTTCTCAATGTGCGGGAGAAGCTGTCGCTGTGCTATTATGCCGGCAGCAGCTACCACAGAAAAAAGGGGATTATCACCGTCTCCTCCGGCATTGAGCCGGTCAACTACCAGCGGGCGGTGGATGAGATTATGGCCCAGCTGGAGGCCCTGCGTCGGGGGCAGTGGGAGGCCTGGGAACTGGAGGGGGCCCGGAGTTCCATCCTCCACGCTCTGCGCTCCATGGAGGATTCCGCCGGGGCTATGGAGGACTTTACCATGCATCAGATGGCCACCAATGGCGATGAAACCATTGAGGGCCTGGCGGAGAGTGTCCGCCTGGTATCGCCGGAGCGGATTCAGGCGGCGGCGGAGCATGTGCGGCCGGATACCATCTATTTCCTGAAGGGCAAGGAGGAGCAGGCATGAGAGAGTTGGAGTACCCCAGGCTGGGGGAGCGGGTGTCCCGCCGGACCCTGTCCAATGGACTGGAGATTTTCGTAGTGGACAAACCGTACCACGCCAAGCAGTACGCCTTCTTTGCCACCCGCTACGGCGGAATGGATCTGCGCTTCCAGCAGGGCGGCCGCTGGCTGGACACTCCCGCCGGTATTGCCCACTATCTGGAGCACAAAATGTTTGATACGGAGGAGGGCAATGCCCTGCAGGACTTGGCAAAAAATGGGGCGGAGCCCAACGCCTTTACCAGCAATGCCATCACCGCCTATTTTTTCGACTCCTCCCAGAACTTTTATGACAATCTGCGCCTGCTGCTGGGCTTTGTGTCCGTACCCTGGTTTACGGACGAGTCGGTGGCCAAGGAGCAGGGGATTATTGGCCAGGAAATCCGCATGGTGGAGGACAATCCAGACTGGCAGGTCTATACAAACCTGATGCAGTGCCTGTATCGGGACAGCCCCGCCCGGGTGGCGGTGGCGGGGACGGTGGAGAGCATCCAATCCATTACCGCCAAGACGCTGTACGACTGCCACAAGGCCTTCTATACCCCGGCCAACATGGTGCTGGTATGCGTGGGTAACGTGGACGCGGACCGGATAGCCCAGGTGGCGGAGGAGATTCTGCCGGGGGAGAGCGGTCCGGATGTGCCCCGGGACTACGGGAAGGAGGAGGATCAGACTCCGGCGCGGCGGGAGATTTCCCGGGAGATGGAGGTCTCCATGCCCATGTTTTTGGGCGGCTACAAGTGCCGGCCCTGCCCCGGCGGAGAGGACCTGCTGCGCCGGAGCATAATCGGGGATCTGGCCTGCGATGTACTCTTTGGGGACAGCAGCCCCCTGTATACCCGTCTGTATGAGGAGGGGGCCATCAACGGGAGCCTGGGGGGCAATTACGATGTGCTGCCTGGAGCCGCCTACCTCTATGTGGGAGGCGACGCCAAGGAGCCGCGGCGGGTGTTTGATGAGATCACCGCCGAGGCAAGGTGCCTGGGGGAGCAGGGCATTGACGAGGCGTTCTACCAGCGGCTGCGGCGGGCGTCCTACGGCGGGATGATCCGCAGCCTCAACTCCTTTGAGAATATTGCCGTGAGTTTGGCGGAGGGTTACTTCCGCGGCTTTGACTACTACCGTTTTCCGGAGGTGTTCGGGACGGTGACAAAGGCGGATGTGGAAGCGTTTTTGCGCCAGGAGGTCACGGCGGACCACGCCGCCCTCTCCGTGATTACTCCCCGCAGGGCGGGGGAAAACTGAGTTTGGAGGACCAAGAATCATGTACGCAAGAAGTGACATGCCCATTAGCTTTCCCGGGCTTTTCGGGGACTGGGAGTTTAATCCCTCCCCGGTGGCCCTGGATATCGGCCCCAATGGGATTTACTGGTATGGGATCCTGATCTGTCTGGGGCTGATTCTGGCGGCCCTGTTCTGTGCCTGGCGGGCTAAGGACTATGGCTTGAAGGATGACAATGTCTATGACCTGCTGCTGTGGGAGATTCCCCTGTGCATTGTGGGGGCCCGGCTGTACTATGTGGTATTCTACCTGGATCTTTACCGCAATGGAGACGGGAGCCTGGACTGGGGCCGTATGGTGGCCATTTGGGATGGGGGACTCGCCATTTATGGCGCGGTGATCACTGCATTTTTGGTGCTGTGGTTTTTCTGCCACCGGAAGAAGCTGTCCTTTGGCGCTTTCGCGGACCTGGGAGTGATGGGGCTTTTGATTGGCCAGGCGGTGGGCCGCTGGGGGAACTTTATGAACCGGGAGGCCTTTGGCGAGGAGACTACGCTGCCGTGGCGGATGCGGCTTTGGACCTCTGCCACGGAGTACATCGAAGTGCACCCCACCTTCCTGTACGAGAGCCTGTGGAATTTGGTGGGCCTGCTGCTGCTTGTGTTTGTCATCGCCAAGGCCCGGACCTTCGATGGGGAAAACGCCTGCTTCTACTTCATCTGGTATGGAATTGGCCGGGCCTGGATTGAGGGCCTTCGCACCGACAGCCTGTACTTTTTCGACTGGACGCTCTTTGGCCAGCCCGTTCGGGTGTCACAGATCCTCAGCGTGGTGCTGGCGGTGGCGGCCTTTATTGTGCTTGTGGTGCAGAAACGCCGGCACCCCCACGGCCAGGAGGATTTGTTCGTTACCCGGGTGGCCGCGGCTGCGCCGGAGGAGGGAGCGTGTCCGGCTCCGGCGGATCTTCCGGCAGAAGCAATTCCTGCCGTTGGGCCTCTTCCGCCGCACGCCGGGCCTGCTCCTCGCGGCGGGCCTGACGCTTTTTCTGACGTTTCTTGTTGGTGAAGCGGTCCCGAATACGCTGTTTCAGATCCTTGAAATTATTGAAATCCTCCTTATAGGAGATCCCGATACCGGTTTCCTGCAGGCCCTGGTTCTCGTCGAAACGATCGATGGTCTGCGTGAACGCCTTCAGACGCAGGTTGCCCGACTTGTCGATCAGCCACGTCACATGCGCTTCGCCCATGAAGTTGGAAACATTGTTGCTTACGGCCTGTTTGTTGTCGATGATGTAGTTGCCTTCGACCTCGACCAGCAGACGGTTGTTGATCAAATTGGTGGAGAAGC
>USMP01000152.1 GCA_900555795.1 uncultured Eubacteriales bacterium | reverse complement strand
GGGGGCCGCCCTATAAGCAGGGCGGCCCCCGCTTTTTTACTCTGCGGTGCCGCCAAATTCGACAGGCACCAGTTCCGGCAGGCCGCACTCCTCAATCAGGATTGCCGCCACCTGGTTCTTCAGCTTGGCGGGTACCTGGGAAAAATCGGTCTTACCCAGGATTACACGCTGCGCAAACAGCATAGCCATCATTTCCGTACCTCCTTCCAGCAAAAGATATATGTACAGCGCCAAACCGGCGCAGCACTCACGCATAGACGACGCCGGCCAGTTCCACAATCAGTTCCTCCTGAAAATCGTTCTGATCACTGAGCGCGCTCACCTGCTCAGTCAGTAGCTTGTTCTCGTCCTTTATGGTTTTGTTTTCCTCCTCCAGCGCGGTCAGACGCTCCTCCAGAGTCGGTTCCAGATCCGGTTCTGGTGGAAGGCTTGCCTTCCATGCTTCCCAGGCAGTTGTGTTGGGTGCCATGGCGGTCACGGTGTCGCCCTCGACGGTCAGCGTCACAAAGCCGTTGTGGGCGAAGTAGGCGGCAGTGTCCAGCGTGTCAGGCACACTTGCGTAGCCCTCCGGGGGAGTGACACCGCTCCACGACTGAATGGGAGGATACCCCCCATTTGCAAATGATTCTCGCTTGATGATCTGCATGTGGTTTCCTCCTTATCCGATGGCGACGTAGTAATACTCGTAATTTTGTCGGTTATTTTGTAAGGCGGCATCCGACCCTGTGGTATACCAATAAATCGTTTTGCCATCCTCGCTTCGTTTACCATAAGTTCCACTAGCTGACCCAAATCCACATCCAGCAGTATATGTGGTTGGGAGAAACTCGCAAGGTAAACGATAATTGTAGCTAGAACTTTCCGAAAAGAGATAATATCCACCATTATGTGATTGTCCGACTATCCATACTAGCTTCGGTGCAAACTCAAACGTTAAACTGCACGGATTTTCATCACCATAGGTACCCGTACCAACATAGGAGCCAGTCTGAACCTTTGCCGCCTTCATTGCTTCTGCAAGGGCAGAAAGGCTTTGTACCCCGGTTCCGCCTTTTGAAGCGGGCAGGACGCCGGTAATATTGCTAACCGAATGCGTGTGCTGGCTAGCCGCCTTCTGATCCAGCGCCGCCTTGACCACCTTGTTCTGCACCGGGTTGGTGCTTGTCCCGCTCAGGGCGTCGTCCACGGTGATCTTCTGGATCTCCGGCAGCTGCTCCGCTGGCACCTTCCCGTCCGGGCCGATGTCCGCCTTGCCGTCCTCCAGCCCCTTCAGCGCCGCGTCGATGACGTCCGCGTTGTAGTTGAAGTCCCCGACATTGTAGTATTCGTTGGCCTCCGGCTTTTTCAGGCCGCAGTTAGTTGTCTGCTGCATGCAGATTGCCCTCCCTGATCGTAGAGTGTGTAAAGGCCGCCAGCTGGCCGTGGGTGTACGCCCCTGCCTGTCCGTGGGTGCGGTAGTAGATCACAAAGTCCCAGGTCAGATGGGCGGGCATAATGTCCCGCAGGGCCGCGCGCAGGTCCTCCAGGTTGGGTGGCAGCCCCACGGTGCCCACGAATCGGATCTCCACCTTGTAGTCGCTGTAGTGCTCCACCACGGCAACCTCGCCGTAGCTGAAGCTTTCCGCCACGGACTTGATGAGTTCCACGGTGGTGGTCCCGTTCCCCCGCAGCTTCGCCACCACACGGGTCCGGCGGTACTCCACCGGCTTGCTCTCGTCCGTGGCGAGGCCCAGGCCCCGCTCCCACAGCGCCAGGCCCCAGGTAGCCGTGTAGGGGGTCAGCTGCTCAAGCAGGCCGTCCCGGCCGCCCCACAGGGCCTCCATCTCCGGGCCCATGGCCGCCTGGATGATCTGCGTCTCCGGGCTGCCGCCGTAGCTTTCCGGCAGATAGCCCATCAGGTCCTTCACGTCAGCGTCACCTCCCCGATCACCGGCACCGCCGTGGCAGCGACAGTGATGTTGGCTGTGCCGCCGTTGACGGTCAGGCCGGAGTAGTCCGTGACGCCCTCAACGTCCATCAGCAGGGACGCCACGCGGTTGACGTAGACGGTGTACTGCTGGAAGGCCAGCTCCCGGAGGTAGGCGTCCACCTTTGCCCTGTACGCGGCCTTGACGTCCGCGAGGCTCACGCCCTCCTGGAGCACCACCGCGGCGGATACGTTGATGGCCGTGCCCGTGGCGCTGACCACCGTCACGTCGGCCCCCACAGGCCGCTGGGTCTGGATGTAGGCGGCGCAGGCGGATACAACCGACGCATCCACGGGCTGCCGGTCGTAGTCCACCAGCAGCACCCGGACCGTCCCGGCCCCGTCCCACAGGCCCGTCACCTTGCAGTCCCCCACCCCGTCGCAGGAGAGGGCCCACTCCCGGTAGTGGGCCTCGTTGCCGCTGGTAGCGGGGCTCTTCCGCCGCTCATCGATGCGGCGGAAGAGATCCCCGTCGCTCTCCGGGTCCGTGCCTCCGGCGGCCTCCTGGCTGCTCCAGCCGGCCAGCCCCGGGATGTTCCGGAGCACCCGGCTGATCTCCCCGGCGGACACATTGTAGGCGTCTCCCACCTCCGCCGCCCGCAGCTGGCCGGTCCCCGTCCCGTCCGGCCCCAGGGTGACGGCCTCCTCCAGGGTAAACTCAAGGCCACCGGCTGTGAGGAACACGGTGCCCGCCGGGACCGTGAGCCCGGCCCGCCCCGAAAACACCACCTGGGCGTAGGCCCTGGTGCCCGCCTTCCGGGCCATGCCCAGGAGGGCGGCGTGCTTGTCCAGATAGGTCCCGGACTGTTCATCCACATAGAACGCCGTGATGAGTTCGTCCAGGGTCATGCACCACCGCCACAGTTCAAAGCAGACGGGCGCCACAAGATCGTTGGTGTAGCTGCCCTCCCGGGTCTGCAAATCCGTCCCGATCCGCTCCAGCACCCTGGCCTTGATGATCTCCGGCGTCAGATTCTCAAATAGCGGCATCAAACGCCACCTCCCCATAGATTGTATCCGCTGTGCCGGAAACGGTCAGACGGCTCCCGGCAAAGTCCACTATTATGTTCCGCACGTCCGTCACATACGGATTGATGAGCAGGCACTCCCTGAGGTACCGGGGGGCCTCCGCCTCCTTCAGCGCCGGGGTGTAGGCCTGCCCGATCAGGCTCTCAAATTCGGATCCGTAGGCCCAGGTGTAGATCTCGTACCGAAACCGGGGCGTCATGAGGGCCTTAAAGATCCATACCTTTACCGCCTCTCTGCCAGTGACGATCACCGGCTCCCCCTGCCGCCAGACGGGGGTGTTCTTCTCAAAATTCCAGGCCGCCTCCCGGCACAGGGGCAGGCCGGCCCCGGCCTCCGTCCCGGCGGGCGGGGAGATCATGGGGAAAATACTCAAACGGCCTCCACCACCTTCATTATGATGTAGAATATCTGGTCGTCCTCCGTCAGCAGGAGCACCTGGTCCCCCACCTCCAGATCGATCTCCAGCTGGGTCACGCCGGCGTCGCGGATGTCGGTACTGCCGCTGTGCAGCTGCCCGGCTGTAACGGCCCCCAGCTGCCCCTGCCCCTCCGGGCAGGCCACGGGGCCGGTCAGTTCACCGGTCAGCTGTTGGCAGTCGCTGTCCGGGCTCTCCACCCGCGCCTTCCACCTGGCCCCCTTGGCCAGCCGCTCGTTGAGCCGCAGCGCCGAAGCGGGCTGTTGGACGCCTGCCACCAGCACCTGTAGAGGCTCCCGGGCTGTCACCCGGCCCAGCCGCAGCCGGACCGGCCCGGCCCCCCGGCCTGCCTGCCGCGTCTCCGCCGCCTCCGTCTCCTCGCCCCCCTGGCCCCGGATCACACCCAGGATGCGCGCGTAAGGGTCTCCATCCATGCTCGTCACCTCCTAAAATTTCTCTTGACTTTTCACGATATCGTGATATAATTAAAATCAGAAAGGGGGCAATCAAATGCCTGTTCTATCCAGATTCTACGGAATGGTCGTAAAGATGTACTTCCTCGGCAGTGAGCACAACCCGCCCCACGTCCATTTCATCTACGGTGAATACCTGGGCCTCATCGATATCCGAACCCAGGAGATGCTGGAAGGAGACCTGCCCGCCAAGGCACTTGACATGGCCCGGGAGTGGACAAAGCTTCACCAGGCGGATCTCATGGAGATCTGGAACACGCAGAACTTCCGGAAGCTGCCCCCGCTGGAATAGGCGGGGCGCAGCGGCCCGAAGAAAGGAGGATGACTATGTTTCATAAGATCACAGCGGCGGCGCCTCTTGATCGCCTCCGCCTGCTGGTGCATTTCAGCGACGGCCACGCGAGAGAGTACGACATGAAGCCCCTTCTCGCCCGTTTCCCGGAGTTTCGGGATCTGGAGACAATCCCCGGCCTTATGGAGCAGGTCCGGGTGGATCCCGGCGGCTACGGCGTCAGCTGGAACGACGACCTGGATCTCTCCGCTGATGAACTGTTTGCCAACGGCCAGCCGGTCTCCACTCCCTTTGACCGCCTGCTCTCCTTTGGGGATGCCACGCAGCTGTGGGGCCTCAGCGAGAGCACCCTCCGCAAGGCAGTCTCCTACCGGAGGCTGGTGGATGGAGTAGACGTGAAAAAATTTGGCAAGCAGTGGCTTGTCACCCGGGATGCCATGGAGCGTGAG
>USMP01000151.1 GCA_900555795.1 uncultured Eubacteriales bacterium | reverse complement strand
ACGGCGGGACGGGTGAGCGCATAGTGCAGGCACTGCGCCACAGTGAGCGCTTTTCCCGCCGGGGACAGTTCCTCACTGAGGAGATCCCCGCCGCCGAAGGCTTTCATTACTGTCACCCCCGCGCCCAGCCGCTGAAATGTCTCGTAGAGATGCTCCCGGGCCGGGTCCATGTTGGTCAGACTGCCGGCGTAGCTGTCGTCCAGCTACCCTGGAGCGCACTTCAGATCAAGGGAAATCGTGAAAAGCGGTTGATAAATACAGCGGTTTTATGGGATACTGTTTGCAGAAAAGGGAACTGGAGGGTGACATGGAGAAGGAATACGTGTTTGAGGCGGTTTTAAAAAAGGTGGCGGATGTGGATGGGGCCTACGTGGAGATCCCCTTTGACGTGCGGGAGGCCTTTGGCCGGGGACGGGTGCCGGTTCACGCTACGTTTGACGGCGTCGCCTATGATGGGCAACTGGTGAGAATGGGCACGCCCTGCCATATCATCGGTGTGCGGAAGGATATCCGTGGGAGGATTGGCAAGCAGCCCGGCGACACCATCCAGGTGACGCTGCGGCAGCGCGAATAGAGGAATATGATGGATGGCGTGGACAGAGGTGTGCAGGAGAGAAAATCGGAGGAAGCATCCCGCTTTTTTCAGTAAGAATAAGGAGAAAAAGGGAGAAGGCCCCGCCTGTGCGCTGCCATTTGCTGTCGTCTGGCGCCCCAAAACAGGTGGGGATTTACTCTTTTCCGCCGCCATGCTATAGTGAAATCAATTTTTGAGTGGGAAGGGGCGCACACCATGGGCATAATTCGAAAGGCAGCAGAGCAGGATGTCCCTGCTGTGGCGGCCATCTATGACGCCATTCTGGATCGGGAGGAGGCGGGCCTCAGCACGGTGGGCTGGATTCGGGGCGTATACCCTACCGCGGAAACGGCACGGGAGGCTCTGGAAAGCGGGACGCTCTTTGTCCTGGAGGATGGGGGAGAGGTGGTGGCCGCCGCCAGGCTGGACCAGGACCATGAGCCGGCCTACGATGACTGCCAGTGGAGTTGGGATGCCCCGGACAACCAGGTTATGGTGCTCCACACCCTGGTGGTCCGGCCGGACCTGGCTGGGCGCGGATATGGGCGACAGTTCGTGGCCTTCTACGAGCAGTACGCGCGGGAAAGGGGCTGCCCCTGTCTGCGCCTGGACACCAACGAGCGCAACGCCGCCGCCCGGCGGCTCTACGCCAAACTGGGCTACCGGGAGGCGGGCATTATCCCCTGTGTGTTCAACGGTATCGGCGGGGTGAATTTGGTGTGTCTGGAGAAGAAGGTGTAGGAAAAAGCCCGTCCCGGAGCAGCGCTCCGGGACGGGCTTTTAATGATCGGATAGGTGGGATTACTTCAAAGCAGCAGCGCTTTCATGGCCGGCCCGCCGCTGACAGTGCGGGGAGTGATTCTTACTTCAGGCTCTCGGCAACAGCCACGGCCACGGCCACGGTGGCGCCGACCATGGGGTTGTTGCCCATGCCCAAAAAGCCCATCATCTCCACGTGGGCGGGCACGGAGGAGGAGCCGGCGAACTGGGCGTCGGAGTGCATCCGGCCCATGGTGTCGGTCATGCCATAGCTGGCAGGGCCGGCGGCCATGTTGTCGGGGTGCAGAGTGCGGCCGGTGCCGCCGCCGGAGGCCACGGAGAAATACTTCTTGCCCTGCTCGATGCACTCCTTCTTGTAGGTGCCGGCCACGGGGTGCTGGAAGCGGGTGGGGTTGGTGGAGTTGCCGGTGATGGACACATCCACGCCCTCGTGGTGCATGATGGCCACGCCCTCACGGACGTCGTCGGCGCCATAGCAGCGGACGTTGGCCCGCTCGCCCTCGCTGTAGCGGATCTCCCGGACAATTTTCAGTTCGCTGGTGTAGTAGTCAAACTGGGTCTGGACATAGGTGAAGCCGTTGATACGGCTGATAATCTGGGCGGCGTCTTTGCCCAGGCCGTTGAGGATGACCCGCAGGGGCTCCTTCCGGGCCTTGTTGGCGTTCTTGACGATGCCGATGGCGCCCTCGGCGGCGGCGAAGGATTCGTGGCCGGCCAGGAAGGCGAAGCATTTGGACTCGTCGCTGAGGAGCATGGCGCCCAGGTTGCCGTGGCCCAAACCGACCTTGCGGTCATCGGCCACAGAGCCGTCAATGCAGAAGGCCTGGAGGCCCACGCCGATGAGCCGGGCAGCTTCGGCGGCGGTCTTGGCGCCGCCCTTGATGGCGATAGCCGCGCCTACACAGTAGGCCCAGCAGGCATTCTCAAAGCAGATGGGCTGAATGCCCTTGGTGATCTCATAGGGGTCGAAGCCCCGCTGGGTGCAGATATCCCGGCACTCCTCCACGCTCTTGATGCCGTACTGAGCGAGGACGCCGTTGATCTTGTCGATTCTTCTCTCGTAGCTTTCAAACAGAGCCATAATTGTTGTCCTCCTCTCTTACTCGTGGCGGGGGTCGATGTACTTCACCGCGGCGTCAAACTGGCCGTAGTGACCCTTGGCCTTCTCCAGGGCGGCGTTGGCATCGTCGCCCTTTTTGATGAAGTCCATCATCTTGCCCAGGTTTACAAACTCATAGCCGATAACCTCGTCGTCGGCGTTCAGAGCCATGCGGGTGCAGTAGCCCTCGGCCATCTCCAGGTAGCGGGGACCCTTGGCCTTGGTGCCGAACATGGTGCCGATCTGGCTGCGCAGGCCCTTGCCCAGATCCTCCAGGCTGGCGCCCACGGCCAGTCCGCCCTCGGAGAAGGCGGACTGGGTGCGGCCATACACGATCTGCAGGAACAGTTCCCGCATGGCGGTGTTGATGGCGTCGCACACCAGATCGGTGTTCAGGGCCTCCAGAATGGTTTTGCCAATGAGAATTTCACTGGCCATGGCGGCGGAGTGGGTCATACCGGAGCAGCCCAGGGTTTCCACCAGGGCCTCCTCAATGACGCCCTCCTTCACGTTCAGGGTCAGCTTGCAGGCGCCCTGCTGGGGGGCGCACCAGCCCACACCGTGGGTAAAACCGCTGATATCCTTGATCTCCTTGGCCTGGACCCATTTGCCCTCCTCAGGGATGGGGGCGGGACCGTGGTACGCGCCCTTGGCGACGGGGCACATGTTCTGTACTTCGGTGGAATAGATCATGGCGAATCTTCCTTTCTCGTATTTCAAGCGGCCGCGGGAAAATGTGCGCGGCTCCATTGCTTTTTGAAAAATGTCCATTTGGGAAAGCCCCCAAATTGACAAGTTATATTATAGGGAAAAATGCCGCGATTGTCAAGGCGGGCTCCGGCGAAATTGCGCCGAAAAGGGCCGCCGGACAGGTGGTAAGTTTTTACGTCCGCCGGATGGGGGGACCGGGAAAGTTTCCCCCCGGCGCCGGAAGAAAAAAATTTTCGCGGCGGCATTCATTCCGTGGTTGCATTTTTTCACAGGGGGGCGTATACTAAAACTAAACTGGGAGCATTTCGTTCGATAAGGAGGAACTTATTGTGAAGCGAAAGACGAGAGTGGGCCTGCTGACCAGCGGCGGCGACTGTCAGGGGCTGAACGCGGCGCTGCGGGGCGTGGGCAAGACACTGTTTCAGTATGTGGACAACATTGAGATTTTCGGCATGTACGACGGATACCGGGGCCTCATTGAAAACGACTACAAATTTATGGAGCCCAGCGATTTCTCCGGCATCATCAGCAAGGGCGGCACCATCCTGGGTACTTCCCGCCAGCCCTATATCCCCGGCAAGGCGATTGTGGATAAGGACGGCAACGACGTGATGCCCGCCATGCTGGATACATATAACCGGTTGAATCTGGACTGCCTGGTGGTGCTGGGCGGCAACGGCACCCAAAAGAGCGCCAGGCTGCTGGCCGATGCGGGGATGCACGTCATTACCCTGCCCAAAACCATTGACAACGACATCTACGGCACCGACGAGACCTTTGGGTTTCAGTCGGCGGCGGATATTGCCACCAATGTGATTGACTATATCCATACAACCGCCCTGGCCCACAGCCGGATCTTTTTGGTGGAAATTATGGGCCGGGACGCGGGCTGGCTGACCCTCACCGCCGGCATTGCCGGCGGGGCGGATGTGATTCTCATCCCGGAGATCCCCTACGATATTGAGAAGGTGGCGGAAACCATTGAGCGGCGGAAGAAGAAGGGCCGCACCTTTTCCATCGTGGCGGTGGCGGAGGGGGCCATCTCCAAGGACGACAAGATTCTCTCCGAGGAGGAGCGCCGCCGGCAGAAGGAGGCCAACCCCTTCTCCACCATCTCCTACCGCATTGCCGATGAACTGGAGAAGCTGACGGGCCAGGAGGCCCGGGTCACTGTCCCCGGGCACTACCAGAGGGGCGGCCCCGCCTGCCCCTATGACCGGGTGCTGGCCACCCGGTTCGGCACCGCCGCCGCCCGGCTCATTATGGAGCGGAAGTATGGCTATATGGTGGGCATCCAGGCGGGGCAGATTGTCCATGTTCCCCTGGAGGAGGCCGCCAGCCGCACCAAGTTCCTGCCGGTGGACCATCCGCTGATCCAGACCGCCCGGGACGCGGGCACCGGCCTGGGGGATTGAGGGCAAACAAGGAGCGCGCCGCGGGAGAAGCCGCGGCGTGCTCTTCTTGGTGCCTTA
>USMP01000150.1 GCA_900555795.1 uncultured Eubacteriales bacterium | reverse complement strand
TCGCAACCTCCGCCGCCGGTTTCGGAGCATCTGCCTGACCGTCAACAACATCCCCCTGACCAATGCGGATATCATTACCGGCGTGTCGATGATGCTCCTGTTCGTCTTCGCCATCGGCCTGTTCAACGCCAGCCCCATCAGTCAGGCCCTGGGCCTGCGCTGGCGGATGGGCTTCGGCACGCTGCTCATCGCCCATATCACCTTTGACGCGCCCTATGTGATCCTGTCGGTGATGCCCAAGCTGCGTCAGCTGGACCCCAATATCTACGAGGCCGCCCAGGACCTGGGCGCCGACATCTTCCGGGTGCTGGGCCGGGTGCTCATCCCCCTGGCCATGCCCGGCATCGCCACCGGCATCACCATGGTGTTCGTCCCGGCAGTGTCCACCTTCGCCATCTCCAAGCTGCTGGGCGGCAGCAACCAGATGCTGCTGGGCGATCTGATTGAACAGCAGTTTCTGGGCAATGCGTACAACCCCCACCTCGGCTCCGCCATCGCCCTGGTGATGATGGTCATCGTGGTGCTGTGCATGGCCGTCATGAACCGCTTCGGCGAGGGCGAAGAACAGGCGGTGATGCTGTGAAAAAGCAGGGCAAGCTGTTCAACCGGGTCTTTATGGCCCTCACCTTTCTCTTCCTGTACGCGCCTATCTTTGTGCTCATCGTATTTTCCTTCAACTCCGGCAACAGCCGCACCGTGTGGAAGGGCTTCTCCCTGAACTGGTATGTGGAACTGTTTAATGACCGCATCATTATGGAGTCGCTGTACACCACCCTGCTGGTATCCGTACTGGCCACCCTCATCGCCACTGTGGCGGGCACCTTCGCCGCCATCGGCTTTTTCAACATGAAGCGGCGGCTGCGGGAGCCCCTTATGACCATCAACAACATCCCCATGATGAACGCGGATATCGTCACCGGCGTCAGCCTCTGCCTTTTCTTCGTGGCGGCTTTCGGCCTTTGGAAGACGGCGGCCATGTTCCTGAACCAGCAGCTTGGGCTGCACCTCTCCACTCGTTTGAGCATGGGTTTCATTACCCTGCTGATCGCTCACATCAGCTTTAACATCCCCTATATCATTCTCTCCGTCATGCCCAAGCTGCGGCAGATGGACAAGAACCTGGTGGACGCGGCCCAGGATCTGGGCTGCACGTGGATGCAGGCCTTTTGGAAGGTGGTCATCCCGGAGATCAAGCCTGGCATTGTCAGCGGCATGCTCATCGCCTTCACCATGAGCGTGGACGACTTTGTGATCAGCTACTTTACCGCCGGGTCCAAAACCGCCACGCTGGCCATGACCATCTACGGCATGACGAAAAAGCGCATCAGCCCCAAGATCAACGCCATCTCCACCCTGCTGTTTGTGACAGTGCTGGTGCTGCTGGTGGTGGTCAACGTGCGGGAGGCCCGGCAGGAGCGGGCCGCAGTCCGGGGGCGGAAGTAGATTCGGCTTTCACCGGCTCTGCCGGCGGGCATATTATTTTATCAACGAACTGGAGGAATGATCAATTGAAAAAGACATTTGCCTTTCTGGCTGTCCTGTCCCTGGCGCTGGGCCTGCTGCTGACCGGATGCGGCGGCGGCGGAAGCGACGCGGGCGAGGTCAACGTGTGCAGCTGGGGCGAATACATCGATCTAGATCTGATCGAGAAATTCGAGGAAGAAACCGGGATCCGCGTCAACTATTCCACCGCGGAGAGCAACGAGGCCCTGTACTCCATCCTGAAAACCGGCGGCGCCGACTACGACGTCATCGTCCCCTCTGACTATATGATCGCCCGACTGATCAGCGAGGGGATGCTGGCTGAACTGAACTACGACAATATCCCCAACTACTCTCTGATCGGCGACGCCTACAAAGGCCTGAGTTACGACCCCGATAACAAATATACCGTCCCCTACGCCTGGGGCACTCTGGGCATCATCTACAACAGCGCCATGGTAGATGGGGATATTACCGACTGGAGCGCCATGTTTGACCCCCAGTACGCCGGACAGGTGTTGATGATCCGCAACAGCCGGGACGCCCTGGGTATCGCCCTGCTGGAGTTGGGCTATGATCTGAACACCACCGACGAATCCCAGATCCGGGAGGCCTACCAGCTGTTGGTGGACGCCAAGGACGCCGGAGTCTATCAGATGTTCGTCATGGACGAGGTGTTCGACAAGATGGAGTCCGGGGAGGCCGCCATCGCCGCCTACTACGCCGGCGACTACCTCTCCATGCTGGAGAACAACGAGAACCTGCGCTATGTGGTCCCCGCCGAGGGCAGCAACTGGTTTGTGGACGCCATGTGTGTGCTGAAGGACGCCCCCAACAAGGAAAACGCTGAGAAGTGGATCAACTTTATCGCCTCCACGGAAGCCAGCCTGGCCAACATGGACTATATCTGGTACGCCTCCCCCAACACCGAGGCCCTGGAGCAGTATCCCGCCTACTATGAGGAGACCTATGGCGAAAAACTGGACCAGGAACTGCTGGATATTATGGCCGCCCCCCAGTCTGTTCTGGACACCTGCGCGGTGTATGAGAACCTTCCCGTAGACACCCTGACACTGTATAACGATCTGTGGATTGAACTGGGTATCAGCTGATCCACCGAAACGACCCTACCGCCGTCCGGCAGCCGCCGGGCGGCGGTTTTGGCTTGTCATGATGAGCGAAGGGTGGTATACTGTTCCTGTCACGCACCGGAGGTGATACCCATGGTGAAACTGCGCCGCTCCTTCTAGGCGATAGAAGGAAAATACAATAACCCCCCCTCCTTAGACGGGTGCTCGTAAGACAGTAATTCTAAAAAATTACTATTTTACGGCATCTGTCTGACAGGGTTGGAAAACAACTACGAAAAGAACGATGTCGAGTCGAAAATAGAGCAACAAAGAGGACATCAAAATGAAAATTGCAGTAATGACATTGGAAGATGTTAAAAGTGTTATTCCCCTATATATTAACTACTACAACACACATGAAGGAAGTTGCTGGACAGAAGAAACTACCCAATGCCGCATTACACAGGTAATAACGATGAACGGTTCTTATTCCTTGATAATGCGTGATGATGAAGATAATGCCGTTGGTTTTGTAATGGGGTATTTCAAGCAATACGATGATATTGTTGGTTATACCTTGGAGGAAATCATCATTGCACACGAGCATCAGCATAAAGGGCTTGGAACACTTTTTTTGAAAGAACTTGAAAACCGTGTTAGAGAAAAAGGCGCATCCTGCGTTGAGCTTCAAGCTGTTAAGGACGATTTGCACGAGCAGTATTATGGCAAAGCGGGTTATAGAGATGCAACAAATTTTGTAATGAAGGTTAAATGGTTTGAGTAAAAGTTCCGAAATATTTGAATGAAGCGAATGAAAGAAAAGGAGGTTCGACACCATGGATGAAAAACGCAAAGAGGAAGACGTCCTCAAACTCACCGCCGATGAAATTGACGAGCTTGTGTTTGAGGAACAGCTTGCAAGCGGAGAGTATGACGAGGAAGTTCCCGAATACTATTTCTCCAATCCCGACCCGTATGCCAAGGTCGAGCCTCGTCCCGATGATGCCCCCAAGCGTGAGTTTTCTTTCGATGAAAAAGGCAACATCGTTGTCAAGAATCCTCACGCCCACCGCATACAAAACCAAGCAGGGCACTGTTTTACGACCACCGAGCATTCTATGGCCCTTTTCAGGCGGCATAGGAGGAACTTATGAAACACATTATCAAACGGCACCGCCCTCTTCTGCTGGGCAGCGTGCTCTGTGTACTGGCCAGTTCGCTTTTCGCCACCATCCTGCAGTTTTTCAAGGGAAGCGTGCTGGACAGTGCTGCAGCGGGAAACGGGGCGGAAGCCCTCCGCTCTCTGCTCCTGCTCATAGGCTCGATTCTGCTGGAGACGGGCCTCTTCTACCTCTACCGGCGGCTCAGCGCCCGTTTTACCGCCGTCTGCACAGGCGAACTGAAGGCCTCTGTATTTGCGGCCATTCTGGAACGGGACTACATGTCCTTTCGCACCCGGAAGCTGGGGGAGTACCTGGCCAAATACACCAATGAGATCGATCTGCTGCGGGGCCGCTGTCTCAGCATGCTGCCCCTGCTGGCGGAGATCCTGCTGAAGGTGCTGCTGGTCAGCGCCGCCCTCTTCTTCCTGGATTGGCGTCTCGCCCTGGTAACACTTTTTCTGCTGACCACGCCGCTGTATCTGCCGAAGCTGATTGAGGGCCGGCTGCAGCGCTCCCAGCAGGCCTGTGTCGAGGCGGTGGAGCGGAACCTGACGCTGGTAAACGACTATCTGGCGGGCTTTGAGGTCATCAAGCAGTACTCTATCGAGAGGCAGATTCTCTCCCGCTTCCGCTCCAGCAACGACCACACTGTGGAGGCTATGCTCCAGGAGGGACGGCTGGGCGCCCTCTCCCAGCTGCTGACCACGCTCATCTCCTACCTGTCCTATTTTGTCATCCTGACCTGTTCCGCCCTGCTGGTGCTGCGGGGCACATTCTCCGCCGGAGATTTCTTTGTGGCCATCGGCATGATTGATCAGCTTTCCTGGCCCCTGATCGCCCTGTCCGACGTAATCCGCCAGCTGGTTGCCGCCCGTCCCACCCGGGACGCCATGGAGGAGTTTCTCCTCCCGTCCCCGGCCCCGCAGGGGG
>USMP01000149.1 GCA_900555795.1 uncultured Eubacteriales bacterium | reverse complement strand
GAAGAAATTGGCGCAAAATACAGTAGGTGTACATGCCCGTCCCGTATTTTGCGCCAATCCTATTTAGTTTTCAGGTGACGCAGATGTGTGCCGGAGAAAGGCTGCGATATGGAGAGGAACGAAGTGTCCTTACACCGTTTTCCCGGCTTCTCTTTCCGCGTTGGCCTTTGCGTAGTGAGCCGCTTCCTTGTCGGTCAGCTTGTACAGCACGAGAATGATGACCGTGGCGACAACAACGCAGATCGCGGGGATCAGGCCAAGAACCATCATAAAGCGGTCCATGTACTGGAAGTACGGAGCGGCGGTTCCAACGGGAGCCACGTAGCCGGCCCAGGAGATGCTGAACCCCACAAGGGAGCCGCCCAGAGCGAAGCCGATCTTGGTGGGCCAGTTCATCACGGTCACGGCCATCGTCCGGTTGTCGATGCCGGTGGTGTAGTAGCCGTACTCGCCGCAGTCCAGATAGTAGTTCGCCATAAAGACCATGTACAGGTATCTGGCGGACTCACAGAGGCACATGCCGACGGTCATGGCAATCAGGTTGGCCTGGCCGGCGGAGTTCAGGGCAAAGAGCCAGATCACAACGCCGCCCAACGCATAGACAGACCAGCCGCAGATCAGGGCGCCCTTCTTGCCCAGCTTCCGGCCGATAGCCGGTCCGACAAGGGTGGCACCCAGGGCGCAGATGCTTCTGGCGGTAAGGGCGATGGTCATAGAGGAGAAGGTGCCTGTTACACGGAAGAAGTGGGCGGTGAGGCCAGTGTAGATCTGGGTTCCAAGAGTGAAAATGGTGAAGCTGACGAAAAGAATCAGCATCTGCTTGTTGGTTACAACGGAACTGAACATCTGGGCAACCGTAGCCGTCTTCTTCTTGGAGGCCTCCTGGGTGGGAGGATCAAAGGGCTGGGCGCTCTTCACGAAGATCACGTTGACCACGACGAAGGAGGCGGAGAACACCAGGGCCACAACGAAATACCCCATGGAGGGGGAACCGGTCAGCCGCTCAACCAGCTGGATGGCGGGGAGGGTGATGGCAGAGGAAATAATCGTCGCGGCGGCGCCCACCTGGGCCTGACGGGCCGTCAGCTTTTTCCGGGCCTCCATGTCCGCGCCGGCCAGCTTGGGGATCAGGGCGGCTCTGCTGGTGGCAAAGAAGTTCATGGAGCAGTGGAACATCATGTAGAAGATGCAGACGATGGCCAGACGGATCGTGGGGTTTGAAATGAAGCTGGAGGTATCCAGCATCTGGACGATATTGCCGAAGAACAGGGTAATCGTCAGCAGCCGGATCCAGGACAGGTACTTGCCATGCTTCATATTAGATTTCTCAATGACAACACCGGCGATGATGGAAACAATGAAGTCCACCGTCTTGGCAACCAGCAGGCCTGTGCCGATGGCGACGCCGCTGATACCTAAGTAGTCCGTCATAAACAGGTTCAGATAGAGTGTGGGGACGGTGAACGCCATGGTGTTGAGGGCGTTTGCTAACGCGTATGTATTAATATGTAAGCTTGTAAGCTTTGGCTTTTCCACAATAAGGGCCTCCGTTCTCATAATAATGACTTCAGGGATCTTATTTCAGTATCGCATGAAATGCCATATTAGAGTGCCTGCTGTGTTTTCCGGTATGCAATCAGCTGTTGAGCATCTGCCGGGAAATCTTGTATACGCACTCAACGAAGTAGGGGTTGACCCGCATGGTATTGGCAACAGCGTGGCACTTGCCGTCGCGGATGAAGAATTCGCAGAACTCCTTCGCCGCGGCCTCCAGCGCCTCGTGGCTGGCCTCCATGTCCTTGGCAACATCCGGGGGATCGACGCCGAATACGAAGTTCTGCCCGTACTGCTCGAAGAGAGCCTTCTTGTCGTTCATGTACATGCCGTTCCACATCTGGACGCCGCCCTCCATATAGGCGGGGAACACCAGCTCGTTCTTGCCGCAGGAGTGCAGCTGGAACACAAAGCCCAACTCCTTGCACTTCTCGGCAAAGCGCTTCATAATGGGAACAAACATCTCTCTGGCGGTGGCGATGGAGAAGAAGGGAGCCCGCTGGCTGCCCCAGTCGTCGTGGAGGCAGATCATCTGAACCTGGGGGAAGTACTTCTTCACGTGCTCCAGGTAGGGAATGTACACCTTATCCAGCATGGTGTTGCAGAGTTCCTTGACCGCGTCCATCTGCTCTTCGTCGATGATGGAGATGGCGGCGCCCTCAAAGTCCATAAAGGAGATGAGGCGCTCATACATGAAGCCGTTCAGGAACGTCATGGAGTTCAGCAGGCCACCGCTGAGGTACTCCTCGTTGGCCTTGGCGGATTTTTCCCAGTCCCAGACGCTGGGGTCCGGCATGGTGATAATGTCCTTCCAGTCATTGGCGTCCTCCATACGGGGGGAGCCGGGCTTGACCATGGAGCCGCCGGCCACCGGTACGAAGACCCACTCGGTGCCAAACATGTCGGGGCCGCCGAAGTTTTCAGGCGCAATTTTCTCCTCACCGTCAAATACGAAACCCCGGGCGACGTTGTCAATGTCGATTCTCGGCGTAAAGTTTCTGGTATCGGTGGTCATGGGCATCCACAGCGGGTTCTTGCCGGCGAAAACGGCCAGGAAGTTTTCTGCGGGGGTAATCGGGGTGTCAAAAATAGGAGCGGTCCCATTCTCCCCAACCTTGGTCAGTTCCTTTTCCTCAAATTTAACTCTTTGCACGTGAGATACCTCCTGTTTCAGCATGAAATGTTTTGTTGACAGTATTCTCTTAACTCTTCCAGCGCGGGGACTGTCCTCCTCTCCCTCTCTTCTTTTGCCTGGTGAGGTTCTGCAATCTCGCTTGCGTAAAGGGAAACGCCCCATGGCGCATAGCGTCCCGTCAAGTCCGGCAGCCGGCCCCGGCATTTGCATGCAGCCGGGGTGAGACAGGTTGAAATTGGCGCGCATCCATGGTATACTGACAAAGTAACCAAAAACTGATTCTTTTGCTTGTTAAAATTGCCGCACAACCATGGCAATGCAAATTTCCCTTTTGTATAAAATACCACACCCGGACGTCTTGTGCACCGTCACGGCGCACAAAAATAGAGGGCGGCATTTTGTAAATCCGGTGAACGGATCAGAAATGAGGTGGCTATGGAACTGAATCTGCACGTTGTCCGGGAGAGGCTGGAGGGACGCTTTCCGCTGGGAAGCGGCCGGCTGTCCCCGGAGCGGGGCTTTCATCATGTGAAATGCTATCTGGGCCAGCGGGAACTGGATGGGAACGCCCTGTATCTGGTGGACCAGACCCGGCGGGGGGCGTTTGCCGCGGCGGCGGGGACGGGAGCCTGCTCGGCGGTGGCCGTGGGGTGGCAGGGGGAGGATCTGCCCGCCGGCACGCTGTATATCGCGGTGGAGGGCGAGGGGGAGACCCTGCTGCTGGAGGTGCTGACAGAAGTACAGACTCTCTTTGATCAGCTGCGGGCCTGGGAACTCCGGCTGACGGAACTGCGGGGCCGGGGCCGGCCCCTGCGGGAGTTTTTGCAGGTGGGCTATGAGGTCATCGGCAACCCCATGATGCTCTATGACCAGAACTATCTGATTTCCGCCACCACCCAGGGCATTCACGCCCCGCCGGAGGATGTGGCCTGGAAGGCCCAGGTGGCCGCCGGCTACTGGACGCCGGAATTGCGCAGCGTGGTGCGGGCGGAGAATTGGCACGGTCAGAAGAACCGGGCTTCCTACTACGATACCAATAACTTTGAGCACAACGGGGTGATCGTTTCATACTCCCATCAGGCCCGGTTTCTGGGCACCCTTTTTGTCATGGAGTACTTCTCCCGGGTCACGCCGGGGCAGATCCATCTGATCCAGTGCTTTGCGGATCTCCTCCGCCGGGAACTGCTGGAGAGCCAGCGCAGCGGCTCGGAGAACCTGTCGGACACGGATTCCTTTTTCCGTATGGTCCTTTTTGCCGACAGCAGTTCGTTTACCGATGAGTTCATCAACCGCCGCCTGGGGGAACTGGGCTGGCGGGGACAGGACCGCTACTGTGTGCTGGTGTTCGCGGACATGTTCCACCAGCAGCGGCACCAGTACATGCCGGAGCATATTCACCGCCGGTTTCCCGGCAGCTACTGCCTGGAGGTGGAGGACCGGCTTGTGACGGTGGTGCGGCTGGAGGACGGCGGCGAGGAGGATATTACGGAGCAGCTGGCGGAACTGGTCCGGGACTCGGTGATGAAGTGCGGCATCAGCGACATCCTGCCTAATTTTCTGGGCATCAGCTACGGCTACCGCCAGGCGCTGGCGGCCCTGTCCATTGGCGAGATGCTGGACCCCACCTTCTGGTACTACCGCTACGGGGACTACGCGGTGGAGCATGTGGTCAACTACGCTTTGCAGGCCGCCCGGCTGGAGACCTTCTGCCACAGGGCCATTTTGGCGCTGGATAAGGAGGACAGGGAGAATGGCACCCAGTATGTTTCCACCCTGGAGGCGTACCTCTCCGGCGGCGGAAACCTGAAAAAGGTGGCCGACTGCCTGCATATGCACCGTAATACCCTCCAGTACCGGCTCAACCGGATTGCCCAGCTGGCGGGGGTGGACTACCGGGATGAGCAGGAACTGAAGCGGCTCTACCTGTCCATTAAGCTTCTACGGGTCTACCGCGCCT
>USMP01000148.1 GCA_900555795.1 uncultured Eubacteriales bacterium | reverse complement strand
AAGGGTCTCGCGGCTGGTGAACAGGTCGTCCAGCGCGGCCTCCAGGTCCAGGCCCTCCTCGGCGGCCTCGCCGGAGTCTTCCTCCTCCTCATGGTCGGTGCGGGCGAAGGAGATGACCTTGACCCCCTCCTCCAGGTTCATGATCTTCACGCCCTGGGCGGCGCGGCCGTAGACGGAGATGCCGGACACGGCCATGCGGATGATGACGCCGGCGTCGCTGATGACCAGGATATCGTCCTCGTCGCTGACCACCTTGACGCCCACCACCGGGCCGGTCTTCTCGGTGACCTGGTAGCCCTTCAGGCCGAAGCCGCCCCGCTTCTGCGGGCCGTCGGCGCGGATATACTCGTCCATCAGGGTGCGCTTGCCGTAGCCGTTCTCGGTGACCATCAGCACCTGATGGTCGTACTTGGCTCGGGCGGCGCCGATGACATAGTCCCCCGGGCGCAGGTTGATGCCCCGCACGCCGCAGGCGTCCCGGCCCATGCAGCGCACGTCGTTCTCCAGGAAGCAGATGGCCATCCCGTCGTGGGTGGCGATGAGGAGATACTGGTTTCCGTCGGTCTCCCGGACGTTGATGAGCTCGTCCCCCTCGTCCAGGTTCAAGGCCCGGATGCCGCTGGAGCGGATGTTCCGCAGGGCCGCCACCGGCAGCCGCTTCACAGTGCCGTTTCGCGTCACCATGAAGAGGAACCGGTTCTCCTCCCGCTCCACATCCCGGGTGGAAATCATGGCGCTGACGCTCTCTCCGGGGTCCACCGGCAGCACGTTGACAATGTTGGTGCCCCGGGCGGTTTTGCCGGACTCCGGGATCTGGTAGCCCTTCTTCCGGTACACCCGGCCGGTGTTGGTGAAGAAGAGGATATAGTCGTGGGTGGAGGCGGTGAACACGGTGTTCACATTGTCCTCCTCCTTGGTGGACATGGACTTATTGCCCATGCCGCCCTTCTTCTGAGAGCGGTACTCGCTGGCGCTGGTGCGCTTGATGTAGCCGCTGTCGGTGAGGGTGTAGACGCACTGCTCCTCCTCGATCAGGTCCTCCACATCCAGGTCGTCCTCGGCAAAACTGATCTCCGTCACCCGGTGGTCGCCGTACTTGTCGGCAATGGCCTGCAGCTCCTCCTTGAGCACCTGGCGGAGCATGGACTCGTCGCTTAAAAGCTTCATAAAATAGGCGATGCGGTCCTCCAGCTCCCTGTACTCCGCCTCCAGCTTCTCCCGCTCCAGGCCCTGGAGCCGCTTCAGCTGCATGTCCAGAATGGCCTGGGCCTGCATCTCGTCCAGCCCGAACCGGTCCATCAGGTTTTCCTTGGCCCTGTCGTAGCTGGTGCGGATGATGCGGATGACCTCGTCAATGTTGTCCTGGGCGATCAGCAGGCCCTCCAGCAGGTGGGCCCGCTCCTGGGCCTTCTTCAGATCAAACCGGGTCCTGCGGAGGATCACCTCCTCCTGAAAGGATAGGTACTCGTCGATGATGTGCCGCAGGGAGAGAATCTTGGGCTGGGTCTGGTTATCCACCAGGGCCAGCATATTGATGGCAAAGGTGGTCTGCAGCTGGGTCTGGGAAAAGAGGCGGTTCAAAACCACCTGGGCGTTGGCGTCCCGCTTCAGCTCGATGACGATCCGCATACCGTTGCGGTCGCTCTCGTCCCGGATGTCGGATATGCCCTCCAGCCGCTTCTCCTCCACCTGGTCCGCCATGTTCTTAATGAGCATCCGCTTATTGACCTGGTAGGGGATCTCGGTGACGATGATGCGGGTGCGGTTCTGACCAAATTCCTCCATCTCTGTCCGGGCCCGGACCTTGATGTGGCCCCGGCCGGTGGCGTAGGCCTGGCGGATCCCGGCCCGGCCCATGATGATGCCCCTGGTGGGAAAGTCAGGCCCCTTGATGTGCTCCATCAGGTCGTTTAAATCCGCCTGGGGATTGTCCAGCACGCACACACACGCGCCCACCACCTCCCGCAGGTTGTGGGGCGGGATATTGGTGGCCATGCCCACGGCAATGCCGGAGGAGCCGTTCACCAGCAGGTTGGGGAACCGGCTGGGCAGCACCCGGGGCTCCCTCCGGCTCTCGTCGAAGTTGGGGTCCCAGTCGATGGTGTCCTTGTCGATGTCCCGGAGCATCTCGTCGGAGATCCTGGAGAGCCGGGCCTCGGTATACCGGTAGGCCGCCGGTGGGTCCCCATCCACGGAGCCGAAGTTGCCGTGGCCGTCTACCAGCATATAGCGCATGGAGAAATCCTGGGCTAGGCGGACCAGGGCGTCGTAGACGCTGGCATCGCCGTGGGGGTGGTAGCGGCCTAGCACGTCGCCCACGCAGGTGGCGGATTTCTTAAAGGGCTTGTCGCTGGTCAGATTGTCCTCGTACATGGCGTAGAGGATGCGGCGGTGGACGGGCTTCAGCCCGTCCCGCACGTCCGGCAGGGCCCGGCCCACGATCACGCTCATAGCGTACTCGATGTAGGATTGCTCCATCTCCGGTACCAGCGGAGAAGTGACAATTTTCTGATTGGGATACCGGATCTCCTCGGGATCATATTGGGGTTTTCTGCTCATAGTGGGATCCTTCCCTCCTTAATAGTCCAGATTGACCGCGTAGCGGGCATTTTTCTCAATAAATTCCTTCCGGGGCTCCACCTTTTCCCCCATCAGTACCGTAAAGGTCTCGTCGGCCTGCACCGCGTCGTCCAGTTCGATGCGCTTGAGGGTGCGGGTGGTGGGATCCATGGTGGTCTCCCACAGCTCGTGGGGGTTCATTTCGCCCAGGCCCTTAAAGCGGCTAATATCAATTTTGGCGTTGGGGTTGTCCCCCCGCAGTTCCGCGGCAATTTTTTCCCGCTCCTCCTCAGAGAAAGCCAGGCGCACCGTCTTGCCCCGGGTCAGCTTAAAGAGGGGCGGCACGGCGGCGTATACGTAGCCCTCCTCAATGAGGGGGCGCATGAAGCGGAAGAAGAAGGTCAGCAGCAGCGTGCGGATATGACTGCCGTCCACATCCGCATCGGCCATGATGATGATCTTGTGGTAGCGCAGCTTCTGTACGTCGAACTCCTCCCCGATGCCGGCCCCCAGGGCCGTAATCACCGGCTGCAGCTTGTCATTGCCGTACACCTTGTCGGCCCGGGCCTTCTCCACGTTCAGCATCTTGCCCCATAGGGGCAGGATGGCCTGAAACCGGGAGTCCCGGCCCTGGGTGGCGGAGCCGCCGGCACTGTCGCCCTCGACGATATAGATCTCCGTCAGCTCCGGGTTGTTCTCGTTGCAGTCCCGCAGCTTATCCGGCATGGCGGCGCCTCCCAGGGCGGTCTTACGGCGGATGGATTCCCGGGCCTTCCGGGCGGCCTCCCGGGCGCGGTTGGCCATCATGGCCTTGTCCAGCAGCATCCGCCCCACCCGGGGGTTCTCCTCCAGGTACTCGTCCAGCTGGGCCGCCACAATGCCGGCCACCAGCGTGCGGATCTCACTGTTGCCCAGCTTTGCCTTGGTCTGGCCCTCAAACTGCGCATCCGTCAGCTTCACGGAGATGACGGCGGTAATGCCCTCCCGGCAGTCCTCTCCGGAGACCTTGTCGTCCCCCTTAATGATGCCGGTTTTCTTGCCGTAGGCGTTGAGGACCGTGGTCAGCGCCCGCTTAAAGCCCTCCTCGTGCATGCCCCCCTCCGGGGTGTGGACGTCGTTGGCGAAGGAGACAATGGTCTCGGTGTAATTGTCGTTGTACTGAATGGCAATCTCGGCGGTGGAGTCCCCCCGGGTGCCGCTGATGTAGATCACATCCTCATGGATGGGTGTCTTGCTCCGGTTCAGCCACTGGACATACTCCCGGATGCCGCCCTCGTAGCGCATCTCATCCCGGCTCTCCTGGCCCTCCCGGAGGTCCTGGGTAACAATCTTCACGCCGGCGTTCAGAAAGGCCTGCTGGCGCATGCGGGTGTGAATGGTGTCGTAGCTGAAGGTGGTGACGTCAAAGATCTCCTGATCCGGCTTAAAGGTGACGGTGGTGCCGGTGTGGTCCGTCTCCCCCACCACCCGGATCTTCTGGGTAATGTCCCCCCGGGAAAACCGCATCTCATAGATTTTCCCACCCTTGTGTACCTGCACCGTCAGCCACTCGCTGAGGGCGTTGACCACGCTGGCGCCCACGCCGTGGAGGCCGCCGGACACCTTATAGCCGCCGCCGCCGAATTTGCCGCCGGCGTGGAGTACGGTAAAAACCACCTCCAGGGCGGGCAGGCCCGTCTGGGGCTGGATATCCACGGGGATGCCCCGGCCATTGTCGGTGACAGTGATGGTATCGTCGGGATTGATGGTGACGGTAATGGCGTCGCAGTAGCCCGCCAGGGACTCGTCGATGGCGTTGTCGACGATCTCCCAAATGAGGTGATGCAGCCCGCGCGCGCCGGTGGAGCCGATGTACATACCCGGCCGCATCCGCACCGCCTCCAGGCCTTCCATCACCTTGATATCGCTTACGCTGTAGTCCTTGGCCATCCATTCCCTCCATATATTTGAAAAAAATCCTTTGGTCACCATATACGGTATATGGAACCGTAAAATACCACATTACAGTATAATACAACAGGCAAAAATGGGCAATGTATATTCTCCCCCCTTCTTCACCACACTACATATAACGATAAGAAAGGAAAGAAAA
>USMP01000147.1 GCA_900555795.1 uncultured Eubacteriales bacterium | reverse complement strand
GAAGGCAGTGGTTGCAGTAGACGCAGGCCCCGTTTTCGTGGTACTGGGGGGCCATGCGGAGGATTCCCGTGTAATCCCGCTCCTCAGGGGCGGCCCTGTCATAGGCGGCGGCCCGGCACACCTCCTCCGTTGTTTTCATCCCCAGCATGGCACTGGCCACCGCCGGCCGGTCCAGGGCGTATGCCACGCACTGGTAGTCCGTCATGGCCTGGCCAAAGGGGGACAGTTCCGGCCGCAGGAGGATGCCGGCTCCCAGGGTTTTCATGGTGGTAATGGCAATCCCCATGCGCTCGCAGGTGCGGTATAGCTGGGCCCGGTCCGGATCCATGCCCCGAACCGACCGGCTGTCCATGTCGTCCCGGCTGGGGCGCAGGCGCATTTGGGCTGGGTGCAGCATGTCGTAGGCGGGGTTGACGCTGATCATCATACAGTCCAGCAGGCCGGTTTCCGCAGCCTGGAGGGCCACGGCGGAGTTGTGGCTGCTGATGCCCAGATGACGGATCACACCCTGCCGCTTCAGGGAGAGGGCGTAGGCCATAATAGGGCCGTCCAGGATCTCCAGCAGATCCTGCCGGCGGTCCACCATGTGGATCAGGCCAAAATCAATGAAGTCTGTTTTCAGCCGCTCCAGCAGATCCTCAAAGGCGCGGCGGGTCTCGTCGATGTCCAGGGTGCGGCCATATTGACCGTCCTTCCAGACAGAGCGCAGATGTCCCTGGATCATCATCCGCTCTCGGTTCCCCGCAAGGGCCAGACCCAGATCGGAGCGCACCTGCGGCTCGGACATAAAGCAGTCAAGAATATTGATGCCGGACTCCATGGCCGCCTCCACCACCTGCACCACGGCGGCGGTATCCTGCCCCTGTAAATGCTCGCAGCCGAGGCCAATCTCGGAGACGAGGAGATCCTGCTTTCCAAATTTTCGGTATTGCATGGCCGATGTACCTCCCAGTTGAAATATACCATATATAGCATATAACTTATAATGACAACATGTCAACCATGCAATTTCACAAAAAAGCAATGAAAAAATTGTCGCACCTGACAAAATTGGCAGATATGCACGAATTTTTGAAAAAAACCCTTGCCAAACGCGGCAGGCTTGCTCTATACTTGTAATGACAACATTACCAAATGGGTGTTGATCTCAATACATAAACAGAGGAGGTTCCCATGAAAAACGCGAAACGAGTTCTTGCCTTGCTCTTGGCAGCGTGTATGCTGTTGGCTCTGTGCGCCTGCTCCAATAAGACCAATAAGAATGGCAATGCGGCTGGAAACACACCCAATACATCCGATCCGGCCCCCAGCACCGGGGAGACCGGAGGAGAGAACTCCGGCGAAGAGATCCCCCCGGAAAAAACAGTGGCTCTGATTCTTCAGCCCGGCGGTCTGGGGGATGAGGGCTGGAACGATGCCTCCTGGGCCGGCCTGAAGCGGATGATGGACGAGCATGGGATCGGCGGTGTGACGGTGGAGACCTCCGCCACTGCGGACACGGAGTTCTTTATCCGGGAACTGGCGGAGCAGGGCTACGGCCTGATCTACTGCCTGGACACCTCAGTGATTCCCACCTGCATGCAGGTCTCCGCGGACTATCCGGATTCCCTCTTTGTCTATCCTGCCAAGCTGAACCTGAAGGCCAATACCGGCAACGCCTACTGGATGTGGTACCAGCTCAATGAGATCGGCTTTATGTGCGGCGTTGTGGCCGCCTTTATCGCCACCGACGGCAATGAGATTGTGGACTACGCCGGGCAGCAGGAGGGCTGTAAGGTAGGCTGTATCTTCGGCCAGGACAGCGCCGGCTTCTACCGCTACGCTGACGGCTTCGAGCACGGAGCCAGGTGGGTGAATCCCGACTGCGAGGTGGTGTATGACTACACCGCCGGCTATACGGACACGGCCTACTGCCAGACCATTGCGGAGAACATGATCAAAAACGGCTGCGACGTGATCTGGACATGCTGCGGCACAGCCGGGTACGGCGGCCTGCAGGCCTCCCGGCTCAACGGCGGGCTGGGTATCGGCGTGGACTCCAACCAGGACAACGTGGAGCCGGGCTATGTGGTTACATCCGGCATGCGCATGATGGACCACGACATCGAGTTTGTGGTGGAGAAGTGGCTGGATGGCACCCTGGAGGGCTCCAACGATATGTTTGACCTGACCTCCGGCTCCGTTGGCATTACCGACATGTCCACGATTGCGGAGTATGTGACCAACCAGGAGAACTTCCAGCGCCTGCAGGATAAGGTGGCCGAGGCGCTGGACCTGATCGCCAAGAAGGAACTGCGCCCCTACGACACGGCGGAGACGGCCTACACCGGCGACGGGACGATCCTCCGTTTTGCCGACTGGTGGGCGGAGAACAAGGACACCAATCCCAACAATGTTCACGACTGGTACTATCTGGACGAAATTATCTACAACTAACCGATAAAACGCGGAATTCGGCCGGCCGGCCACAGGAATGCTGGCGGCCGGCCGAAACAGCTAAAGGGGAGCCGCATATGGAACATATCATCGAGGTAAGAAATCTGACAAAGAAATACGGGGATTTTACCGCGAACCGCAATATCAATTTTGCCATACGGCGGGGTGAGATCCACGCGATTATCGGAGAGAACGGCGCCGGAAAAACCACGCTGATGAATATGCTGTATGGGATTATCCAGCCCACCTCCGGAGAAATTCTGTTTAACGGGCAGCCGGTAAAACTCTCCTCGCCGAAGGACGCCATTGCCCACGGGATCGGTATGGTGCACCAGCACTTTAAGCTGGCGCCCAGCCTGACAATTTACGAAAATGTGCTGCTGGGCAGCGAGATCCATAAAAGGATCAAGCTGGGCGGCAGGGATATTGACAGCCCCATCATTGACAAGCAGAGGGAGATTGAGGCTGTGCAGGCCGTGGTGGACCGCTTTGGCTTCAACCTGACGGTGACGGACAAGGTCCAGGACATCTCCGTTGGCTGCCGCCAGCGGGTGGAGATCACCAAGATGCTCTACCGAAACGCGGATGTGCTGATTCTGGACGAGCCCACCGCCGTGCTGGTCCCACAGGAGATCGAGGAATTGATCCGCCGCCTCAACGAACTGCGGGACATGGGGAAGACGATTGTCATCATTACCCACAAGCTGGAGGAGGTCAAACTCTGTGCGGACCGGATCACGGTGATCCGCCGGGGCGAGATCATCGGGACACTGGACAACGACGAGCACGCCACGCCCCAGGTGCTGGCCAACATGATGGTGGGCCGTCCGGTCCTGCTGACGGCCCAGCGCAGCAGCAAGCCCAGGGGGGAGAAGGTGCTGCTGTCGGTGCGGGGCCTTTCCGCTAAAAACAGCGCTGGGAAGTACGTGCTCAAGGATGTCTCCTTTGACATCCACGAGGGGGAGATTTTGGGCGTGGCTGGTGTGGACGGCAACGGCCAGAGTGAACTGATGTTCCAGCTGACGGGCCTGATGAACGCGGAGAAGGGCCAGGTTCTCCTGGATGGGGAGGACATATTCGGCCTGTGGCCGGACGATTTGCGGCAGCGGGGCGTGGGTGTCATTCCGGAGGACCGCTACCGCCAGGGCGTATGCCTGCCGGTGCGGGTCAGCCACAATCTGATTGCCGGATACCACGGGAGGAAGCCCTTTGCCAATGGGTTCCGCATGGACTACCAGGCGGTAAAGGACAACTACCAGAAGCTGGTGGAGGAGTATGATATCCGCCTGTCCGACGCGGACCCCCTGGTGGGGGCCCTGTCCGGCGGCAATGCGCAGAAGGTCATTGTGGCCCGGGAACTGTCCCAGCAGCCGAAGCTGCTGTATGCCTCTCAGCCCACCCGGGGCGTTGACGTGGGGGCCACGGAGTTCATTCACCACCGCCTGATCCGGTCCCGGGACGAGGGGAAGGCCATCCTGCTGATCTCCTCGGAGTTGTCCGAGGTGGTGGGCCTGTCCGACCGGGTGGTCGTTATGTATGAGGGGGAGATTACCGGCGAGTTCAATTCCGCCGATGTCACCTTTGAAGAACTGGGACTGTACATGTCCGGTGCCAAACGCCAGAAACAGGAGGGAGGAAGCAGCCATGGACAAGAAAAAGCTGCCGCTCAGCAATAAGATCCTCTATAAGCGCCTGTCCTTTTTAAATTTTCTTCTGCCGGTTCTGCTTGCCTTCCTGGTCAGCGGCCTGTTCTGCATCATCGACGGCTCCAATCCCTTTGAGGTGTACCGCCGCATTTTCGCTACATCGTTTTTCACCAAGACGGGCTGGATGAACACCCTGGGCTATGCCACGCCGCTGATTATGACGGGAATTGCCACCTCCTTCTCCATCCGGGCAGGCGTGTTCAACATGGGCATTGAGGGGCAGGTCTATGTGGGCTCCTTCTTCGCGGCCATTGCCGGCTATGCCCTGCCGCTGCCCCGGTTTCTGCACATTCCGGCGTGCCTGCTCTGCGGCGCCATCGGCGGTATGCTGTGGTCCGCGATTCCGGCGATCCTCAAGTCCAGGTTCCAGATCAATGAGATCGTCACCACGATTATGCTCAACAACGTGGCTCTGACGGTGACAAAGGTGCTGAATTTTATCGTCGTCCAGAAGGAGTCGAGATAGTAGCTGTCATGAAACAGCGTGACGAAGTTATCCAGGCCGACAAACTGGCTGGAGAAACCAAACGGATCGACACTTTGCAGC
>USMP01000146.1 GCA_900555795.1 uncultured Eubacteriales bacterium | reverse complement strand
GCACGCGATTCTTCCCTTCCTTCATGCGTTTTCCTCCCTGCGCCCCGGCGTGAAGCGGGGCCGCGGCAGGGCAACCGCGCCCCGCCGCAGCCCGTCCCGGTCCCGTTACTGCTGCTTTTCCGCGTCGTCCTTTTCAAGGATGTCCATGAACTCCGCGCCCGTGATGGTTTCCTTCTCCAGCAGGTAAGCGGCCAGCTTGTCCATGACGTCGCGGTCCCGCTTGAGGATGCCCACGGCCTTGTCATGCGCGGCGGCGATCAGGCTCTGCACCTCGGCGTCCACGCGCGCGCTGGTCTCCGGGCTGCACACAAGCGAGCTGTCGGAGGACAGGTAGGGATTGTTGACCGTTTCCAGCGCCACCATGCCGAACTGGTCGCTCATGCCGTAGCGGGTGATCATAGCCCGGGCCAGCTTTGTGGCCTTCTCAATGTCGTTGGCGGCGCCGGTGGTGATGGAGTGGAACACCAGTTCCTCCGCGGCCCGCCCGCCGGTGAGGGTGGCGATCTGATTTTCCAACTCCTCCCGGCTCATAAGGTTGCGCTCCTCCTGCTCCACCTGCATGGTGTAGCCCAGGGCGCCGGAGGTGCGGGGGATGATGGTGATCTTGGACACCGGGGCGCTGTGGGACTGGAGAGCGGCCACCAGGGCGTGTCCGATTTCGTGGTAGGAGACAATCAGCCGCTCGTGGTCGGAGAGGATCTTGTTCTTCTTCTGATAGCCGGCGATGACCACCTCAATGCTCTCCTGCAGATCCGCCTGGGTTACGCAGCGGCGGCCCTGGCGCACGGCCCGCAGGGCGGCCTCGTTGACCATATTGGCAAGTTCCGCGCCGCTGGCGCCGGAGGCGGCCCGGGCGATGGCGTTGAAGTCCACATCCTCGCCCACCTTCACTTTTTTCGCGTGGACCTTCAGAATTTCCTCCCGGCCCTGGAGATCCGGCAACTCCACCGGTACACGCCTGTCAAAACGGCCGGGGCGGAGCAGAGCGGGATCCAGGGTTTCCGGCCGGTTGGTGGCCGCCAGAATCACAACGCCCTTGCTGCCCTCAAAGCCGTCCATCTCCGTGAGTAGCTGGTTGAGGGTCTGTTCCCGCTCGTCGTTGCCGCCGATACCCTGGGTATCCCGCTTTTTGCCGATGGTGTCAATCTCATCGATGAACACAATGCAGGGGGCTTTCTCGTTGGCCTGCTTGAAAAGATCCCGCACCTTGTTGGCGCCCATGCCCACAAACATCTCCACAAACTCCGATCCGGAGATGGAGAAGAAGGGGACATCCGCCTCCCCGGCCACGGCCTTGGCCAGCAGGGTTTTGCCGGTGCCCGGAGGGCCCACCAGCAGCACGCCCTTGGGCATTTTGGCTCCGATTTCCTGATACTTCTGTGGATTGTGGAGAAAGTCCACAATCTCCATCAGGTTCTCCTTGGCCTCGTCCTCTCCGGCCACATCGCTGAATTTGATGCCGCTCTCGCTGGCAATATAGACCTTGGCGCTGCTCTTGCCGAACTGCATGGCGTTGCCCATGGCGCCGCCGCCCATGCGGTTCATCAGCATCCTGCTCATCAGCTGCCCGATGGCGATGAAGATGACCACCGGCAGCACAAAGGTCAGCAGAAAGCTGAGGATGGGGTTCATCTCCTCCGCCTTTACCTCATCAAACTGACAGCCGGAACTGTACAGCCGGTCCACCAGATCCGGGTCGTTGAAGGTGACG
Source organism: uncultured Eubacteriales bacterium (assembly GCA_900555795.1). Classification (GTDB taxonomy): domain Bacteria; phylum Bacillota; class Clostridia; order Oscillospirales; family Oscillospiraceae; genus Pelethomonas. The sequence goes on along the minus strand of USMP01000146.1, from coordinate 2,994 downwards.
GTGCTGTACAGCTTGGGCTCCTCGGCGGTGTCGGTGAAGTAGATCATATCCTGCTCCACCTGGGCCACCGCAACCTGCCGGTTGTCCAGCATGGTCAAAAAGGTGCCGTAGTCCACCTGGGTGATCTCCTGGCGCAGCATCCGGGGAAAGAGCAGGGTGTTGAGCAGGATCAGCACGATCAGCGCGATCCCATAGTAAAAAAGCAGGGGCTTTCTTGGCTTTTGTACTTTCTGCATACCGCGGTTCCTCCTAATTACAGCGTTTCATGTATGTGCTATCATACACGCCCGGGTGAAAAAAGGAAATATAATTTTTGAACAAATTAGGAACAGTTTGTGAAGAACGCAGACCGGCCTCCCCAAGCAAACGGGGGAGGCCGGTGTTTCTGCGGCGGATGAATCAGATCTGGGCGGCGCCGTCCACGGAAATCACGGCCCCGGTCACGTAGCTGGCCAGTTCGCTGGCGAGAAACAGGAATACGTTGGCCACCTCATCCGGCTCTCCCACCCGTCCCAGAGGAATGGTGGCGGCCAGGCGCTGCACCATGTCCTCCGGCAGAGCCGCCACCATGTCGGTGCGGGTGACGCCGGGGGCCACCGCGTTGACACGGATGTGATCCCGGCCCAGTTCCCGGGCCAGGGACTTCGTCAGGCCGTTGATGGCAAACTTGGACGCGGGATAGCCGCAGCCAGCCGGCTGGCCGTACAGGCTCACCATGGAACTGGTGTTGATGACGCAGCCGCCCCCCTGGGCCTTCATGTGGGGCGCTGCCGCCTTGGTGCAGTAAAATACGGCTTTTACGTTCAGATCCATGATCCGGTCAAAATCCTGGGGCTTGTAGTCGTAGATGGATTCCCGGGCGGATATGCCGGCGTTGTTGACCAGGATGTCCACCCGTCCCCACTGCTGCGCGACCTGCGCCACCGCGGCCTCCACAGCGGCGTAGTCCGATAGATCCGGGGCCAGGCCGCTGACCGGGTAGTCCCCGTTCTCAGCCAGCAGGGCGGCCACCGCCTTGTCCACTGTCTCCTGCCGGGAGCCGAACAGGACGACCCGGGCGCCGTGGAGCAGGTAGGAGCGCACCACCGCCAGGCCGATGCCCCGGGTGCCGCCTGTGACAATTGCCACCTTGTTCTCCAAAAGCTTCTGCATATTCATGTGCTATCCTCCAATTCGTTCAAAATCCTGGGCGCCGTGCTTGCACAGCGGGCAGATAAAGTCCGCCGGCAGTTCCTCGCCCTCGTACACGTAGCCACACACCTTGCACACCCATCCGGCGGCCTTTTTCTCCGGAGCCTTCGGCTTGACATGGGCGTGGTAGTAGGCGTAGGACATGGGGGGTGTTTTTGCCAGCACCTCGCCGGCGGTCACATCCGCCAGAAACAGGGTGTGGCTGTCCAGATCGATCTCGGACACCACCTGGCCGCTGAGATAGGCGCAGGCGTGGTCGCCCAGGTAGATCAGGCCATTTTCGCTGCGGGGCAGGGTAAGGCCGGCCAGCTTGTCGGTGTCCTGTCCGCTGGCAAACCCGAAGCGCTGGAACAGGGAGAAGGGGGCCGTTTCATCCAGCACGGACAGATTAAAGCGCCCGGTGCGCCGGATCATGTCATGGGTGTAATTCTGCTTGCTGACGGTAATGGTGATCCGGTTGGGGGAGGCTGTCACCTGGGCCGCCGTGTTGATGATGCAGCCGTTGTCCCTCTCATCGGCCGCGGAGAGGAGAAAGAGGCCATAAGTCAGTGTGTACATCACATTCGTATTCATTGCGTACCTCCCATGTAATAGAGCATGTAATATATGGAAACATACTGTCCAATAATAAAAATAAATCCTTAATAAGATTTAATCTTATTTATGAGTGTATAGTATACCAGAGAATCCCATTTGTCAAGCAGAATTTTGAAAAATAATGGAAAAATTCTGCGAAAAGAAGCCAGCCGCCTGCTGCCCGTATTTTTTCTTCCGGACTGCAGAGACTAAGCGGGAAAAGGGGGAATTCACATGAGTGAAGAAACCAAACAGTCCGGTTCGGAGAATCAGGAGGAGGACACCTCCCAGGGCCAGCAGCGGATTGTGGACCTGGGGGCGGCGGTAAACCACTCGGATCGTGGAAATATCTACACGCTGACCATTGTGGGGCAGGTGGAGGGACACCAGGTGCTGCCGGAGACGGCCAAAACCACCAAGTACGAGCATGTGATGCCGCTTCTGGCCAGCCTGGAGCAGAGTGAGGAGATCGATGGGATTCTGCTGCTGCTGAACACCATGGGGGGCGACATTGAGGCGGGACTGGGCATCGCGGAGTTGATTGCCGGCATGAGCAAGCCCACGGTGAGCCTGGTGCTGGGCGGCGGCCACTCCATCGGCGTGCCTCTGGCGGTGGCGCCGAAGGTGAGTATGATTGTGCCCTCGGCCTCCATGACCATCCACCCTGTGCGGATGAACGGCACGGTCATAGCCGCGCCCCAGACCTTCAATTATTTTGAGCGCATTCAGGAGCGCATCGTCTCCTTTGTGGCGGAAAACAGCCGCATTGGGAAGGAGAAGTTCCTACAGCTGATGCTGAAAACCGGAGAGATGGCGGCGGATGTGGGCAGCGTGATTTACGGGGAGGAGGCGGTTGAACTGGGCCTCATTGACCGCATCGGCAGCCTGCGGGACGCGCTGGACTGTCTCTACGGCCAGATCGGGGAGCAGAGGGAGCGGAACGGTCCGGCGGGGGCATAGGAGAAAGGCGACGGCGGGAGGCTTTCCCGGCGCCGCTTTTTCACGCCTGTGGGCGGCCCTTTTTCCCGGCGCCGGCAAAAACAAAAAAATCTTAAACCGCTGACGCCTTGCCTTTTTTCCCGAAAACCGGTATGATACCACCAGAAACCGGCGGGTGCAGGACCTGACGGGGGGAGGGGTGGAGCATGTACCGGATTTTTTTGGTGGAGGACGACGACGGCATCGCCAGCCAGGTGGAGCGCCATCTGACGGCCTGGGGCTGGGCGG
>USMP01000145.1 GCA_900555795.1 uncultured Eubacteriales bacterium | reverse complement strand
CCCCCCCCTTCGGCTCAAGCCCTGGGCCAAAGCGCCGATTACCGCCGACTCCCGGCTTTGGATCCGCTCCAGGCCCAAATGTCGGACAAAGCGCAGCCCTTCCAGCAGGCCTGCCACCCCGTGGACATTGTGGGTACCGGCCTCCAGCCGGTCCGGCAGAAAGTCCGGCATCTCCTGCTGCCTGGACAGGCTTCCAGTGCCACCCTCCAGCTGCGGGTCGGGCAGGCGGCCCTCGCCGCAGAGCAGCATCCCCGTCCCCTGCGGGCCGTAGAGCCCCTTGTGGCCGGGCATGGCCACATAGGCTGCCTCCCACTGCCCCAGGTTCACGGGGAGGATTCCCGCGGACTGGGAGGCATCCACCACCAGCGGCACGCCCCGCTCCCGGCAGATCTCCGCTATGTCCTCCACCGGCAGAACATAGCCGAACACATTGGACATATGGTTGCAGATCACAGCTGAGACCGTCCGGTCCACCGCCCTGGCAAACCCGTCCACCATCTGTCCCCGGTCAAACAATCTGCCGTTGACCACACGCACGGACACATCCCCGATGGCGTGCAGAGGGCGTGTCACCGCATTATGTTCATAGCCGGATATGACCACGGTGTCCCCGGGGGACACCAGTGTCTTGATGGCCAGGTTTAAAGCGTGGGTGGCGTTCATGGTGAATACCACATTCTCCGGCGAGGACACGCCGAAAAACGCAGCTGCCTCTGTCCGGCACTGAAGCATCCGCTCCGCCGCCAGACGGGCGGCGGGGTGGTCTCCCCTGCCCGGCGTCGTCATGGTTTGGATGGCATTGGCCACGGCCGCCGCTACCGCGGGCGGCTTTTGCAGCGTTGTCGCCGCACTGTCAAGATAGATCATGTATCCTCCTATGTGAGGGGCCGGGGCTTTTCCCCGGCCCCTCGGCTCATATGCTCACTTCGCTGAAAGCACCTGTGCCATCCTGATAAAACACCTTGGATGGCCACATCCCGGCGGCACGCAGCCGTTCCAGCGCCGCCGGCAGATACGGTGCGTTGACGCGCACAGCGTAGCCGCAGCTCCGATCCGTCAGGCCGATTGGCGGTCGAAAGAACCTGGCGGTAATTCCCGCCGCTTCCAGAACGCCGCTCATGCGCTGGGCGTGGGTGATGGAGCGGCTCAGCAAAAGATAGTATGGCAATGCAACCGCCTCCCCTATCCGCATTGTATGCCGGAGAGGCAGCGGCGGTGCCAGAAGCCGGATGCATGCCAGAGGTCTCACCAGACCCGGTCCCTTAGGCAGAGGGAGAGCCCTGGGCAAGCGTTCCACTCACCCAGGGCCCTCCCTGTCCGATTTGATAAAAGGACCACCGCGCTGCTTTCCATAATTCTGCCCCCTTGGTATATCGCAGCCAAAGGATAGGCGTATGTCACATCAGGCGCCATGTATGTCGCAGTGACTCTTTAAAAGTTCTAAAGAACTCTTATTTCACCAAAAAATCAAATTAATCCTGCTCCCAGTTGTGCCAGACATTCTGGACATCCTCATTATCCTCCATGAGGTCGATCATCTTGGTCATATTCTTGATGTCGTCCTCATTGGTGAGTTTGATGTAGGTCTGGGGGACCATCTCAATGCCCGCCTCAGCAAAGACATAGCCCTTGCTCTCCAGCGCGGAGGTGACAGCGTTGAAATCGTCCGGCTCCGTGGTGATCTCAAAGATCCCCTCATCAGCCTCAAAGTCCGCCGCGCCACAGTCCAGGGCGTCCATCATGACGGCCTCCTCATCCAGATCGCCATCCTCGTTATCGATCACGATAACGCCCTTTCTGTCAAAACTCCAACTGACACAGCCGCTGGCGCCCATGTTTCCGCCGTATTTGTCAAAGAGGTGGCGCACCTCCGGGGCGGTGCGGTTGCGATTGTCCGTCAGCGCTTCCACAATCACAGCCACGCCGCAGGGGCCGTAGCCCTCATAGACCACCTTTTCAAAATTGTCGCTGTTCCCGGCGCCCAGTGCCTTGTCAATGGTGCGTTTAATGTTGTCATTGGGCATATTGGCCGCCTTGGCCTTGGCGATGACTGTCGCCAGGCGGGAATTGTTGTTGGGGTCGCCGCTGCCGCCCTCTTTCACCGCCACGATCATCTCACGGGCGATTTTGGTGAAGGTCTGGGAACGCTTGGCGTCTGCCGCGCCCTTTGTCTTTTGGATGTTATGCCACTTGGAATGTCCAGACATAGTCTCTGCTCTCCTTACACGTAGTATTGCACAGCCTCCCGGTGGGAGGCGGATGGATGGATAGTGAGGCCGGGGAAGCACCGGGCCAAATAGCGGACCACAGCGGGACACACCACGTTCTCAGTGGGGTAGTGCCCCGCGTCCAGCAGGTTCAGCCCCAATTCCCCAGCGTCCAGAAAACCGTTATATTTGATATCGGCGGTGACGAAGGTGTCACAGCCCAGTTCCAGGGCGCGAAGCGCATACTCCCCGCAGGCACCGCCGCCCACCGCCACCCGCCGCACTGACCGGCCGGCGGATACGTAGCGGATGCCGTTTGGACGCAGCCGCTGGCGTACCAGGGGCAGAAATGCGGACAGCGCCATCTCCTCCGGAAGCGTGCCCACACGGCCAATGCCGTCCTCCCCCAGAGGCTCCACCTCCGCAAGACCCAGAGCCTGGGCCAGAGCGTCGTTGACGCCGCCGGCGGCGGCATCCAGGTTGGTGTGCATACAAATGGCGGCTGTCCGGCTTCGAATCAGCCTCAGCAGCAGCCGGCCCTGGGGATCGTCCTCCCGGATGGTCTGCACCGGGTGCCAAGCGCAGTTCATCACCGGGTGGTGGGCCACAATTAATCCCGCCCCCAGTTCCTCCGCCTCCCGGGCCACCGTCTCCGTCACATCCAGAGCCACCAGCACAGCGGATACCATCCCCTCCGGGTCTCCCACCAGCAGACCCACATTGTCCCAATCCTGGGCCAATTCCCTGGGGGCCAACTCGAACAGAGCCTTCTCAACTTCCCGTACAGTTGGCACGCTCCCACGCCCCCTTCTTTTCCGTCAAATCCTCCGCCGCCGCCAGAAAAACCGCCCGGCGAAGTTCCATAGCCGGATCCCTGGCCCGCTCCAGAGCGCCGGCGGCCCGGCGAAGCCTCAGGATCCGGTCCGTCAGATAAGGCCCCCACAGAGGGTCCTCCTCCAATAGAAAGCCGCCCCAGGCCTGAGCAGGCGTGGCGGGAGGCATGGGGCCACCCTGAACCAGCATAATGGGGTACAGCACCCCCTTGTCCGCCGCCAGCCGTTCCAGCCGGATGGCATAGCCATGTTCCGGCAGCCACTGGCGCAGCACCTCGGCCTTACTCATAGGCTGCAGAACCAGCGTGAGGCCCTCCTTGGTCCAGGGGGCCCGGTCCAGAATGTCGACGATGTTGTCTCCCCCCATCCCGGCAATCACAACAGCGTCCACCTCACCGGGTCTGATGGCCTCCAGGCCGTCGCCCAGACGCAGATCCATCCGGCCCGTCAGGCCATAGCACAGGGCGGTGCGCCGTGCGTGCTCCAGGGGAGCCCGTCCAATATCTGACGCGATGGCCACATCCACCCGGCCTGTCAGCAGCAGTTCCGCGGGAATATAGCCGTGATCCGTACCCACATCCGCTACGCGGCGGCAGCCTGCCGGGATCAGATCAGCAATCATCCGCAGGCGGGGCTGCAGAACCAGAGACAGGGCCATACTCCCCCTCCTTTTTCAGGCTGCATAAGGGCCCATACGTCGCCGCATGGGCCCTCAGGGAACCGTTTACTTGTTGGCCTCGGCGTTGATAACCTCCAGCAGCTTCTCCACGTCCACACCGTGGACCGCGCAGGCCTCCTCCACCGTCTCGCCGCGGCTGCTGGGGCAGCCCAGGCAGTGCATTCCAATAGAGAGGAACACAGGAGCGGTCTGAGGAGCAATATCCAGGATGTCACCGATAATGGTGTCTTTCGTAATCTGAATCATGAGAGATACCTCCAAAATAAATTAGCGCCAATAGTATACCCCATTATTCGATGGATTTCAATACTATTTCAAGATTTTTGCGTCCGCCTGCGGAATCTCTCCCTCCCGGCGGTACAGAAGGGCAACGGCGTGGGCCGCCATGCCCTGGCCGCTGCCGGTAAAACCCAGGTGTTCCTCCGTGGTGGCCTTCACATTCACCCGGGTCACAGACACCCCCAGGTCCGCGGCAATATTGCGCCGCATCTCCTCCACATAGGGGGCCACCTTTGGCTTCTGAGCCACCAGCGTCACATCCACATTGCCCACCGCATAGCCGGCCCGGTCCAGCCGCACAGCCACCTGCCGCAGCAGCATACGGCTGTCGGCATCCTGATAGCGGGGATCGCTGTCCGGAAAAAGGCGGCCAATATCTCCCATGGCAGCCGCGCCCAGCAGGGCGTCCATCAAGGCGTGCAGCACCACGTCCGCATCGGAGTGGCCCAGCAGGCCTCTCTCAAAAGGGATGACGACACCCCCCAGCACCAGACGCCGCCCCTCAACCAGGCGGTGAACATCATACCCATGTCCCACCCGTGGCAGAACGTTCATCCCAATTCCTCCCGCTGCTGTAAAATCGCCTCCGCCGCCCCTATGTCCTCCGGCGTGGTAATCTTCAGATTCTCATAGGAGCCCTCCACCAGGAACACTTCCTTCCCCAGCCGTTCCACGGCGGCGCAGTCATCGGTGGGGCTCTCCCCCGCCTCC
>USMP01000144.1 GCA_900555795.1 uncultured Eubacteriales bacterium | reverse complement strand
TGGCGGGGATGGTATCGGTCTCCGACGAGCGCACTAAGAGGATAATCCTCGTCGGCAGCAGCCAGAACATCCGTGAGGCGGAGCGTATCATCAAGGATATCGACGTCCCCTCGCGCACCGAGAACTTCCACGTCTATCGCCTGAAAAACGCCGACGCGAAGACGGTCGCCGAGCAGCTTTCCCAGATACTCGCCGTCGCCGCGAAGCTCTCGCCGGACCCCAAAGGGGCGATGCCATCGACGGTCGTCCCCGACCTGCCGACCAACAGCCTTGTATTTACCGCTTCGCAGGAACAGTACAACTCGCTTAAGACGATTCTCGAACAGCTTGACACACAGCCGAAACAGGTGCTGCTGCGCGGCCTCATCGCCGAGGTCAGCCTCAACAAGCTCAACAGCGCCGGCATCGACTGGGCGGCCTGGGGCGGCGACCTCTTTGGCAGTACGGTCGTCGCGGGTAACGTGCAGCTTGGCAACACCGCCGTTCCCTCCGACATTCAGCAGCTCTACCAGAACCTGATCACAAAGGAGGTCTGGCACGACACGCCCAACGGAGGATATTCGACCACAGAGACAGCCGGTGCCGGCCTTGCCTATGCCTACATAAAACTGCTCAACAAATTCGACGCGATCAACGTCCTCTCGATGCCGCGCCTCATGTGTACCGACAACCTTGAGAGCTCCCTTCAGGTGGGACAGGTCATACCGCAGCTCAAGGGCAGCCTTACAAACGCGGCCAACACTGACTCTGTGACGAACTCTTACGAATACAAGGACGTCGGCCTCATCCTCACGGTGACGCCGCACATCAGAAGCGGTAACCTCGTCGCGCTGGAGATCGAACAGCGCATCGAAGACCTGATGACGACGACGAACTCCGTCACGCCGATAACCTCCAAGCGCGAGGTCAAGACCAGCGTACTCGTCGCGAACGGCGAAACGGTCGTCATTGGCGGTCTCATCAAAGAGGCGGAGAAGGAGCTGAAGAACCGTGTGCCGCTCTTCTCATACATCCCTCTGATCGGCAATCTCTTCAAATCTCAGGAGAAGCAGCGCGAAAAGGTCGACCTGATGATCTTCCTCACGCCCTATATACTTGAGACGCCGCAGCACGCCTCGAAGATCACCAACGAGATCATCACTGACGGACAGAAGCTCAGCGAGGCGGAACGCATCCTGATGCAGCGCAACAACGAGGACTACCGCAAGTCGATCAAACAGCAGGGAGTTTCAAGAGAGATGCTTGATCCCCACGGACAGTTCTCCGGAATGGTGGGCTCAGACGACGTGAAGCCGCAGCAAAAGGCCCCGAACGGCGGCAAATAAGAAAATGACGGAGCGTTCCTTAAAAGATCTGAACATAACGCCGGAAAGTGTGCTTGAGCTCATCCCTCCGGGGGTGAGCCTTGACGCTCTGCGTGACAAGTGCTTCATACCCATCGCGCGCGACGAAAAGGTCGTCACCTTTGCGGCGGCCGACCTATCATGCGTAGTGGAGACGCAGCTGCTCGCGGCCTCGATGGACGCCAGCGCCGATACCATACTATTCCCGCCCGCGGAGATACAGAACCTCATCCGCGGCCTCTACGACATCAAGAGCGGCGTCGGGCAGGAGACGCTGAACGCCATAGAAGAGGTCGACGACCTCTCCGAACTCGCGCGCCAGGAGGTCATGAGCGACAGCGTAGACGCTCCGGTCGTCAAGCTCGTCAACGGCATCCTTATGGAGTCCCTGCGCGAACGCGCGACGGATATCCACATCGAACCCTACGAGGACCGCGTCGCCGTGCGCTACCGCGTCGACGGCGTCCTATCCGACCGCTACGCCCTCTCCAAAGGACATCAGTCGCCCGTGACGAGCCGTATCAAAGTCATGGCCAACATGGATATCGCAGAACGTTTCGTGCCGCAGGACGGCCGCATCGGCATCAGCCTTGGGGACCGCCTTGTCGATATACGCGTCAGCTCATTACCGACACAGCATGGAGAGCGCCTGGTGCTCAGACTCCTTGACAAGGCGCGCGGCCTGCTGACGCTTGAGGACCTCGGCATGAAGGCCTACGAACGGGAGCGGATAGAGAACCTCATCCGCCGCCCCAACGGCATGATCCTCTGCTACCCTGTGGTTTCCTCCGGACCGGTGGGGCACCGCCCCTCCTTTGAAAACCTGCTGGGGGAGCAGTATGAGGAATTGGCGGAGGCGGTGAGCATCGAGCGGTGTGTCAGAGCCGCCACGCCGCCGGTGTTTCTCTGGCATACCGCCGACGACACCACCGTCCCAGTGGAGAATGCCCTGCTGCTGCGGGAGGCGCTGGAGGCCAGGGGGGTGCCGGTGGAGTGCCACATTTTCCCCCACGGCAGCCACGGACAGTCCCTGGCGGACCCCGCCTGCTTTCCCCCGGAGAGGGCCTGGCGGCTGTCCGTGCCCTGCGGGGCCTGGGTGGAGTGGTGCCGGGCCTGGATCAGGCGGAACTACGGCGGCTGACATTCCTCCCGGAGCCGGGCGGGACAGGCCGCCGCCGGCCCTCGGGTCAAACGGCCCCTGTGTAAAAACGCATAAAAGGGAGGCGATGGGTTCCATCGCCTCCCTTTTATCAACATGTACATCGCCTGAGGGGGCAGGCGACAGCAGGGGGATTGCCTTTACTTGGCGTACTCCACAACCTTGGTTTCCCGCAGGACGTGAACCTTGATCTGGCCGGGGTACTCCAACTCGTCCTCGATCCGTTTGGCCAGATCCCGGGCCAGGATAATCATCTGATCCTCGCTGACCTGCTCCGGCTTGACCATGACCCGGACCTCCCGGCCCGCCTGAATGGCGTAAGACTTCTCCACGCCGGGATAGGTGCCGGTGATCTCCTCCAGCTTCTCCAGGCGCTTGATATAGTTCTCCAGATTTTCCCGTCTTGCCCCCGGACGGGCCGCGGAGACGGCGTCCGCCGCCTGGACCAGGCATGCCACCAGGGTTTTGCACTCCACGTCGCCGTGGTGGGCCTGAATGGCGTTGAGAATGTCCTCTTTCTCCTTGTACTTCCGGCAAAAATCCACGCCCAGATTCACGTGGGTTCCCTCAAACTCGTGGTCCAGGGCCTTGCCGATGTCGTGGAGCAGGCCGGCCCGCTTGGCGGCGGTGACGTCCAGCCCCAGTTCCGCAGCCATCAGGCCGGCGATATGGCTGACCTCAATGGAGTGCTGGAGCACGTTCTGTCCATAGCTGGTGCGGTAATGGAGCCGACCCAGCATCTTCTGCACCTCCGGATGCAGGCCCCGCACGCCAGTCTCGAACGCGGCGCGCTCGCCCTCGCTCTTGATGACGGCGTCCACCTCCCGGCGGGCCTTCTCCACCATCTCCTCGATGTGGGTGGGGTGGATCCGCCCGTCGGCGATCAATTTCTCCAGGGCCACCCGGGCCACCTCACGCCGCACCGGCTCGAAGCAGGACACGGTGATGGCCTCAGGGGTGTCGTCAATGATCAGATCCACACCGGTGAGCGTCTCAATGGTGCGGATATTGCGGCCCTCCCGGCCGATAATGCGGCCCTTCATCTCGTCATTGGGCAGGGGAACCACACTGACGGTAATTTCGGCCACATGGTCCGCGGCACAGCGCTGGATGGCGGTGGTGACGATCTCTCTGGCCCGCTGGTCCGCTTCCTCCCGGGCCCGGGCCTCAATCTCCTTGATCTTCATTGCCGTCTCGTGGGTCACTTCGTTTTCCACCTGGGCAATGAGATAGTTCTTCGCCTCCTCGGCGGTAAAGCCGGAAATGCGCTCCAGCATCTCGGTCTGGCTGCGCTTGATAAGCTTGATTTCTTCCTGCTCGCGGTCAGCGTCCGCGTGCTTCTGGTTAAGTGCCTCTTCCTTCCGCTCGATATTCTCGGTCTTTCGATCCAGGTTTTCTTCCTTTTGCTGCAGCCGGCGCTCCTGCTTCTGCAGGTCGGCCCGGCGGGCTTTTTCTTCCTTCTCATATTCGCTGCGGGAGCGTAAGATCTCTTCCTTCGCCTCCAGCAGGGCTTCACGCTTTTTACTTTCGGAGCTCTTAATCGCTTCGTTGATAATGCGGCGCGCTTCCTCTTCTGCGCTGGAGATCTCTTTCTCTGAAACCTTTTTCCGATAGCCGATACCGAGAGGGAAGCCAATCAGCAGTCCCGCGGCCAGGGCGGCAATGCCCGCCACCACGGGGATGAGCCATTCACCCACGATTGGTCTACCTCCTGTTTTTCATTTTGTCGCTTTGATTGACAGTTGCCAAGTCCGGCATCAGATCAACTGCCGGACACGGAAATAACCGGCGGATAACCCCTTACTACCCGCCGATAATAATCCTATTCAATAATACTCGCTCTACCGCCGCTCTGTCAAGAAAAAATGCACAAATACGCCGGAGAAATTCGGGCATCTTGCTCAATTCCGCAGACTCAGCACACCCCAAACCGCTCCAGAGCCCGGGCGACGCCGTCCTCGTCGTTGGAGGCGGTGACGTAGTCCGCTGCTGCCCGCAGCGCCGCGTCTCCGTTGGCCATGACCACCCCCACTCCGGCGGCCTCGATCATGGTGCGGTCGTTGCTGCCGTCGCCGAAGGCTATGGTGTCCCGGATGTCAACCCCCAGGTGGCGGCAGAGGAAGGCCAGGGCCTCCCCCTTGTTGGCGTGGCGCTCGTTGAGTTCGATGTTGTTGGTAATGGAACTGGTAACGGCCAGATCGGGAAACC
>USMP01000143.1 GCA_900555795.1 uncultured Eubacteriales bacterium | reverse complement strand
CGTGGACGGCTCAGGGCTCCCTCAATGGTGGTGGCCGCTGAAGATCAGCGCCATCCCCAGCAGCAGCCCCAGCATGGTGGCCAGGCCGCTGAGCTTGTGCTGCCACAGCTGCTCCGACTCCGGCAGCAGTTCCGTGAACACCACATACAGCATGGCTCCGGCGGCAAAACTCAGGGACACGCTCAGCAGCACCGGGTTCATGGTTCCGATGGAGTAGCCCAGAATGGCCCCCAGAATGGTGGGCAGGCCGCTGAGGGCCGCTACCCCTACCGCCGCGGAGGGACGGGAGCCGCTGGTCAGCAGGGGGGCCGCGATGGACATGCCCTCCGGCAGGTTGTGCAGCCCGATAATCAGCGCCGCCAGCACACCGCCGCTGCCCGCCGTTCCCCCGGCGAAGGTGGCCCCGATGGCCATCCCCACGGGCATGTTATGCAGCGCCACCGCCGCCGCCAGGACCAGCCCTGCCGTGTGCAGCGTGTGGTGTCCGCAGGCGCACATCTCCTCCCCGGAGCCGGTGAGCGCCGCCCCGGAATGGCTATGGCCGCCATCAGGCTCATGCTCGTGTTCATGCTCGTGTTCATGTTCGTGCTCATGTGCAGGCTCATGTCCGTGCCCATGGCCGCCGTGGCTGTGGCTGTGGTGGGCCCGCTTGTCAATCCAGCAGTTGAGCAGGTACGTGCAGCAGAATCCGATGAGAATCCACAGCAGCACCGGGAAAATGCCGCCCTCCTCCTCCGCGTCAATGATGAGGTCGAAGCACACCACACTGAACATAACCCCGGCGGTGAACCGCAGCAGCAGGCTCATAGCCCGGTCGGAGGGGTTGTGCAGGCCCGCGGCCAGCGCGCCGCCCAGAGCCAGGCCCCCCACCCCCGTCACGGCGGTGATGCATAGAATTTGCAGATATGTCTCCATTTGTCTCTCCCCTATCCGTAGTGTTTAGGCTTTCAGTATACCGCGCGGCGTGAAAATGTCAACCGACTTCCGCCGGTTTGCCCCGGTTTTTCTCCAAAACTGGAGGGAAATATCCGGAGGGAAATATCCCGAAATTCTTCCTTGACTTTTCTCAAAATTCCAGTATAATAGGATAGCTTGCATTCGCAGGCATATCCTTGCTCCCGCCGGAGAGCGGGGGCCATCAGTCCAAAAGGAGGTGCAACCAATGGCTAAGATTTCCGATAACTATGAGGTCGTATACATCATCGACCCCGCACTGGGCGAGGAAGCGATCGCCGCTACCGTGGAGCGTTTCAAGGCGCTGGCGGAGCAGCACGGCACGGCCGTGGAGGTTGAGGAGTGGGGCAAGCGCAAGCTGGCCTACGCCATCGACTACAAGACCGAGGGCTACTATGTCCTGATGTCCTTCACCAGCGACGGCGAGTTCCCCAAGGAACTGGACCGTATTCTGGGAATTACGGAGGGCGTCATCCGCTCCATGATCGTCTGCAAGGGCGAGTAAGGGGGCAACCATGTTAAACCGCATCATCATCATGGGAAGGCTCGTGCGGGACCCGGAGCTGCGCAACACCCAGTCCGGAATCGCCGTGACTTCCTTCACCCTCGCCGTGGACCGGGACTTTAAGAGCCGGGACTCCGGTGAGAAGAGCACCGATTTCATCGATGTGGTGGCCTGGCGGCAGACGGCGGAGTTCGTCTGCAAGTACTTCACCAAGGGCCGTATGGCCGTGGCGGAGGGCCGGCTCCAGATCCGCGAGTGGAAGGACCGGGACGGCAATAATCGCCGCAGCGCCGAGGTGGTGGCGGACAACGTCTACTTCGGCGACAGCAAGCGCGACGGGGGCGACAGCTACGGCGCTCCCCCCGCCTATGGCTCCAGCGCGGGAGGCTACGGCTCCGGCGCCGGCTACGGCGCGCCGGGCGGAGAGAGTTCCGGTTTCGCTGAAATCGATGACCAGGACGGCGACCTGCCGTTCTGAGGAAAGCGCGGCACGCTCTGCCGACATTTGTAACAGGAGGATAGTACCATGGCTATGGATCGCGAAAATAGACCCGCCCGCCCCGGCGCCCCCCGCAAGCGCCGGAAGGTTTGCCAGTTCTGCGTGGACAAGTGCGAGCACATTGACTATAAGGACGCCGCCAAGCTGCGCCGCTTTATTTCCGAGCGCTCTAAGATCCTGCCCCGCCGCACCACCGGCACCTGCGCCATGCATCAGCGCCAGCTGACCGAGGCCATCAAGCGGGCCCGTCAGATTGCTCTGCTGCCCTACGTGACCGAGTAAGTCACAGCGCGAGAGGCTTTTTGCCGCTCTTCGGCCCATTGGGCCGGAGGGCGGTTTTTTACGGGAAAAGATCCTGACGATGGGGGGAACCCACTTGACTTGTGGGAGGAGCCCTGCTATTCTGTACAAAAAAAGCCGAGCAATGGTGCGTCATGGTTCGGTTTCAACCGCATATTTGGCAAACCCGGCAAAAGCCGGCGACGCAAAGCTACAGGGCCTTACCGATGTTCGGTTGGCAGCCAGCTGCACTGAGTCGCAAAAATAGCGGTCAAGAAGCCAGCAGGCCAATGTCAAGAAGCCAGCAGAAATTTTGGGTTGACAGGGCAGGGCCAATCCGATATAATGCCATAGATATACAGACGGCCCCCAGGCCGGGAGAGGAGCGCATGTTGTGGATATTTTCCTGAAAAACGCCATGGTCTACAGGGATGGCCTTCTCTATCCCGCCCACATTGCCGTCCGTGATGGCCGTATTGTTTCCATTGCCGGGGAGTTGGAGCCCAATCCCGCCGCCCGCTGCATCGATCTTCATAATGCCGCCGTGTTTCCCGGTTTCGTTGATGTGCACGTTCATCTTCGAGAGCCGGGATTTTCTTATAAGGAGACCATCCGCACCGGCACCCTGGCCGCCGCCCGCGGGGGCTACGCCCACCTGGGCGCCATGCCCAACTTAAACCCGGTGCCCGACAGCCGGGAGCACCTGGCCGTCCAGCTGGAGATGATGGAAAGGGACGCCGTGGTCCATGTCCACCCCTACGGCGCCATCACCGTGGGGGAGGCGGGGGATACCCTGGCAGACCTGGATGCCATGGCCCCGGACGTGGCGGGCTTCTCCGACGACGGCAGAGGCGTCCAGAGGGACGCCGTGATGCGCACCGCCATGGAGAGGGCCAGGGCTCTCGGCAAGATCATCGCCGCCCACTGCGAGGATAACTCGCTCCTCCGGGGCGGGTACATCCACGACGGCCAGTACGCCCGCATCCACGGCCACCGGGGCATCTGCTCGGAGAGCGAGTGGGGCCAGATCGCCCGGGATTTGAAGCTGGCGGAGGAGGTGGGCTGTAAGTACCACGTCTGCCACATCTCCACAAAAGAGAGCGTCCGGCTCATCCGGGAGGCCAAGGCCCGGGGGGTGGATGTGACGTGCGAGACAGGCCCCCACTACCTGGTGTTCCACGACATGGACCTCCAAGAGGACGCCCGGTTCAAGATGAATCCCCCCATCCGGTCCGAGGCGGACCGGCAGGCCCTGGTGGAGGGCATTCGGGACGGCACCATCGACATGATTGCCACGGACCACGCCCCCCACAGCGCGGAGGAGAAGAGCCGGGGCCTGGAAAAAAGCGCCATGGGCGTGGTGGGGCTGGAGACCGCCTTCGCTGCCTGCTATACCCACCTGGTGAAGCCCGGGATTATCCCCCTGAAGGGGCTTATCGAACTGATGCAGGTTGCCCCCGCCCGGCGGTTTGGCTTCGGCACCCCCCTTCAGGAGGGACAGCCCGCCGATTTAACTGTATTTGACTTACACGAAAGCCGCCCCGTGGACCCGGAGGATTTCCAGTCCATGGGCCGGGCCACCCCCTTCGCGGGGATGCGCCTCACCGGTGTCTGCAAGCTGACCATGGTGGGCGGCCGGATCGTATGGCAGGAGGAGCAGAAATGAAACAGGGAATTTACACCATTGGGAGCAACCGGGCGCTGACCGCCGACGTGTGGGAGATGAGGCTTCTGGGGGACACGGCCCCCATCACCGCCCCGGGGCAGTTCATCAACATCCAGATGGAGGGCCTCTTCCTCCGCCGCCCCATCTCCGTCTGCCACTGGGACGATGAGGGCGTCACCATCATTTACAAGGTGGTGGGCAAGGGTACCGCCGCCATGAGAGGCATGGTCCCGGGCCAGACCCTGGACGTGCTGGCTGGCCTGGGCAACGGGTTCGACGTGGCAAAGTGCGGCGATAAAACCCTGGTCATCGGCGGCGGCGTGGGGGTGCCCCCCATGTACGGCCTGGCAAAAGCCCTGCTGGCGGCGGGGAAGACCCCCGTGGCCATCCTGGGCTTCAACACCAGGAGCGAAATTTTCTGCGAGGAGGCGTTCCGGGCTCTCGGCATCGAGACCATTGTCACCACCGTGGACGGCAGCTATGGCGCAAAGGGCTTCGTCACCGACGCCCTGCCGGAGCGGTACGACTACTTCTGTGCCTGCGGCCCCCTGCCTATGCTGAAGGCGGTGTACAGCGCCACGGCCACCTCCGGCCTTCTCAGCTTCGAGGAGCGGATGGGCTGCGGCTTCGGGGCCTGCATGGGCTGCTCCTGTGAAACCAAGTACGGCAGCAAGCGGATCTGCAGGGACGGCCCCGTTCTGGAGAAGGAGGAGATCATATGGTAAGCACAAAGGTCACTCTCTCCGGGATCACCCTGGACAACCCCGTCATCCCCGCCTCCGGCACCTTCGGCTACGGCTACGAGTACGC
>USMP01000142.1 GCA_900555795.1 uncultured Eubacteriales bacterium | reverse complement strand
CTCACCATCGGTATCGTGCTGCTGGTGGGGTTCCCCTTCGCCATGGGGGCCGTGCTCCACGCCATGCCGGACATGGGGGCCTTTTGGCGGGGCCTTTTCCAGGTGGTGGCGGTGTACATTCCCAGCTGCCTGGTGGAGTTCCTGGTCTACACCCCCATGCTGGGGGCGGGCGGCAGCTATCTGGCTTTTATCACCGGCAACCTAATTAATATGAAGATCCCCTGCGCCATGAGCGCCCGGGATATCACCGGCACCCAGGCGGGCACACCGGAAAACGAGATCGTCTCCACCCTGGCCATCGCCGCCTCCGCCATGACCACCACCGCCGTGGTGGCGCTGGGGGTGGTGCTGCTGATCCCGCTGCGGCCGGTGCTGTCCAGCCCCGTGCTGGCCCCCGCCTTCGACAACGTGGTGCCCGCCCTCTTCGGAGCCCTGGCCTACCGCTATTTTCGCCGGGGCATGCGGATTGCCGCCATCCCCCTGGTGGTGATGACGGCGCTGTGTGTGGCGGCTCCGTCCCTTATTGGCAGCGTGGGCTTTCTCATCATCCCCAGCGGCGCCATGGCCATCGGCGTGGCCTGGGTGCTGTTTCGCCGGGAGGTGGGAAAGGGGGCGCGGCTATGAGCGGTATCGTCAAGACCCTGTGGGCGGGCTGCGGCTTCTTCTACTTCGCGCTCCAGGGGCTATGGGCCCTGCTGCGGGGACTGGTGCTGCCCCTGCTGGCCATAGGGCTGGCGGTGCTTCTGGTGCTGCTGGCGGTGGCCGCGGCGCGCACCCTGCTGGCCGGGCGGAAGGTGTCCGCCTACGCTCCGGCGGCGGACCGGGACCGGGAGCGGGCATACGGGGAGAAACTCAGCGCCCTGGTCCGGTGCGAGACCGTCTCCCGCAGGGACGAGCCGGACCCGGAGAAATTCCGCCGGTTTCACCGGGTGCTGGAGGAACTGTACCCCCGGGTGTTTGCCACCTGCGAAAAGGTGGACCTGGATGGAAACCTGCTGCTGCGCTGGCGGGGCCGGCGGGCCCAGGCCCCCATTATGCTCATGAGCCATCAGGACGTGGTGCCCGCCGGCTCCGGCTGGAGCCATGATCCCTTCGGCGGGGAATGCCGCGATGGAAAGGTCTGGGGCCGTGGGGCGGCGGACACCAAGTGCTCCGTCATGGCCTTCTATCAGGCGGTGGAGGAACTGCTGGAGGCGGGGTATGTGCCCCCGGTGGACGTGTATCTCTGCTCCAGCTGCACCGAGGAGGTGGGGGGCGACGGGGCACCCAAGATTGTCCAGTGGCTGAAGAACCACGGCGTCCGTCTGGCCATGCTCTGCGACGAGGGCGGCGGCATCATCGCGGAGCCCATCGCCGGCATTCCCGGCCGCTTCGCCATGGTGGGGGTGTACGAAAAGGGCACCGGCGACCTGCGCTTCACCGCCCGCTCCTCCGGTGGCCACGCCAGCGCGCCGCCGAAAAAAAGCCCCATCCCCCGTCTGGCCCGGTTTATTGACCGGGTGGAGCGGAAAAACCCCATGACGGTGCGCTTCTCCCCCCAGGTGGAGGAGATGTTTGCCCGGCTGGCGCCCTATGCCAGCTTCCCTCTGCACCTGGTGCTGGGGAACCTGTGGCTGTTCAAGCCCCTTTTGAAGCGGGTGCTGCCCGCCATCTCCCCCCAGGCGGCGGCCATGCTGCAGACCACCGTGGCCTTCACCACACAGAAGGGCAGCGACGGCTACAATGTGATCCCCCAGGAGGCCTATGTCACCGCCAACCTGCGCTTCATCCCCCACCAGAAGGTCCGGGAGAGCGTGGCGGTGCTGCGGGACCTGGCGGGGAAGTACGGCCTGGAGACAGAGGTGCTCTCCGCCTCGGACCCCTCCCCCAGCCTGGATCTCACCGGCCGGGCCTTCCGCCTGACGGAGCGGGCCATTGCCGACACCTTCCCGGGCCTGCCTACCAGCCCCTATGTGGTTACGGGGGCCACGGACTGCCGGTTCTACGGCGATGTGTGTGACAGCTGTGTCCGCTTCTCCCCGGTGATCTACGGCCCGGAGCAGATGCGGGGCATGCACGGCGTGGACGAAAATCTGGAGATCAACTGCCTGCCCGGCGCGGTGGACTACTATAAACGGGTGATCCGTCTGCAGGAGGAACTGTGATATGGAGCCGACCTATTATACCGTGCGGACCATCAACGGCGATTACGCCTACCTGGTCAGCGACAGCGGCCTGGACAACCAGGTGGCCATGTTCCTTCTGCCGGAGGGGACGGACGTGGGCAGCCGCCTGCTGTTTGAAAATTTTGAGTGGACCCTGCTGTAGGCGGGGCCATTGGGAGAAAGCGTGGTAGAGCATATGCTGGAACAAATTATTTCTCTGGTCCGCCAGGCGGGGGACATGATTCTCACCGCCCGGTTGGTGGCTGCCCAGACCCATGAAAAGACCTCCGCCGCCGACCTGGTGACGGACTACGATGTGGCGGTGGAGGCGTTTTTAAAGGAGAAGCTGCCGCCCCTGGTGCCGGGAGCCGTGTTTTTCGGGGAGGAGGAGACAGAGAACGCCGACCCCACCCGTGGCTGGGCGTTTATCGTGGACCCCATCGACGGCACCACCAACTTTGTCCGGGGCTACCGCCAGAGCAGCGTCGCCGTGGCCCTGGCCAAGGATGGGCAGGTGGAGTATGGCGTGGTATACGACCCCTACAAGGGGGAGCTGTTCTCCGCCCGGCGGGGCTGCGGGGCCTTTCTCAACGGCCAGCCCATCCGCGTCAGCGACAAGCCCCTGGACCAGGGGATCTTTATCATGGGTACCGCCATCTACCGGCGGGAGTACCTGGCGCCCACCATGCGTCTGACGGCGCAGCTGATGGAGCGCAGCTGCGACTTCCGCCGCTGGGGCTCGGCGGCGCTGGATCTCTGCTATGTGGCCTGCGGCCGGGCGGAGGTGTTTTTTGAGTACAGCCTCTGTCCCTGGGACTACGCGGCGGCCAGCCTGATTGCCGTGGAAGCGGGGGCGGTGGCCAGCACCCTGGACGGCGGCCCGCTGCCCATCACCCGGCGCAGCAGCGTCTGGATCAGTAATCCGGCCAATTGCCAGGTGCTGAAGGAACTGGATATATGAAAAAAAGGGACGGGAGTTTTTCTCCCGTCCCTCAGTCTGTGGAAAAAGCCTCGCAGAGTTCGCGTCCGCAGACGCGAAAAGAGTGAAATCCGTTTTTCCCGGCGACATGCGCGTCGGGAAAAACACGTCTCGCGGAGC
Organism: uncultured Eubacteriales bacterium; assembly: GCA_900555795.1. GTDB lineage: Bacteria > Bacillota > Clostridia > Oscillospirales > Oscillospiraceae > Pelethomonas. The sequence continues at coordinate 1,494 of USMP01000142.1, read as the reverse complement.
GAGCGTCGAATGGGCCGCCGCTGGCGGTCAAATGAGGCGCAGAGCGCAGCGCAGCTTTCTCAAAAAAGAGGCTTTGCCTCTTTTTTGAAAGTCTGCTGCATTGTATGTGGGCGGCGGAGACGCATGCCGCCTTGCGTAAGGCGCTGCCCCGCGAAACGCCTGCGGGCCGCGGGACATGGAGCGGGCAGCCCTTCTACTCGTCCAGCTTCAGGACAGCCATAAAGGCCTCCGTGGGCAGCTGCACCGTTCCCAGGTTCCGCATCTTCTTTTTGCCCTCCTTCTGCTTCTCCAGCAGCTTCTTCTTCCGGGTGATGTCGCCGCCGTAGCACTTGGCCAGCACGTCCTTCCGCATGGCCTTCACCGTCTCCCGGGCGATGATCCGCCCGCCGATGGCGGCCTGGATGGGGACCTCAAACATCTGCCGGGGGATATTTTCCTTCAGCTTTTCGCACAGCCGCCTGGCCCTGGGGTAGGCCTTGTCCCGGTGGGCAATGAAGCTGAGGGCGTCCACCTGATCGCCGTTGAGCAGCAGGTCCACCTTCACAAGGTCACTGGGCCGGTAGTCCGAGAGCTCATAGTCCAGGGAGGCGTAGCCCTTGGTGTGGGCCTTGAGGGTGTCAAAAAAGTCGTATATGATCTCGTTGAGAGGCATCTGGTAGTGGAGCTCCACCAGGTTGGTGTCCAGATACTGCATGTCCTTGAATTCCCCCCGCCGCTCCTGGCACATGGGCATGATGTTGCCCACGTAGTCCGGCGGGGTGACGATGGACACCTTGGCGTAGGGCTCCTCGGCCAGCTCGATGACCGCCGGGTCGGGATAGTTGTGGGGATTGTCCACCGTGACCATGGTACCGTCGGTCTTGTACACGTGGTAGATGACGGAGGGCAGGGTGGTCACCAGATCCAGGTCGAACTCCCGCTCCAGCCGCTCCTGGATGACCTCCATGTGGAGCATCCCCAGAAAGCCGCACCGGAAGCCGAAGCCCAGGGCTACGGAGCTCTCCGGCTCAAAGCTCAACGAGGCGTCGTTCAGCTGGAGCTTTTCCAGCGCGAACTTGAGCTGTTCGTAATCGCTCGGATCGGACGGGTAAAGGCCGCAGAAGACCACCGCCTTCACTTCCTTGAAGCCGGGCACGGCCTCGGCGCAGGGGCGTTCCGCCAGCGTAATGGTGTCGCCGACCTTGGCGTCGCCCAGTTCCTTGATGTTGCCGCAGAGGAAGCCCACCTCACCCGCGGAAAGCTGATCCATGTCGCGGGACTCGGGCGAGAACACGCCGAGCCGGATGACTTCGTAGGTCTTCTTCGTGGCGAACAGCTCGATCTTGTCGCCTTTGCGGAGCGTCCCGTCCATGATGCGGAACATGACCACGACGCCCTGATAGGAGTCATACCACGAGTCGAAAATGAGTGCCTTGAGCGGCGCGTTGGGGTTGCCCTCGGGCGCGGGCAGGCGCTCCACAATGGCTTCGAGCACGTCTGGCACGCCGTCGCCGG
>USMP01000141.1 GCA_900555795.1 uncultured Eubacteriales bacterium | reverse complement strand
CTGCCGGGACGCCCAGGCCGTTACGGACCGCCTGGGCTACGACCCGGAGCGGGATGTGGAGAACCCGGCGGACTCGGTATTCTGCGCCCACGGAGCGGGCTATTCCGTCAAGTGGGACCAGGTGCCCGCCATGGCCCACCTGCGGCCCGACGGGGGCGGAACGCCGCCGGAGGAGGATGCGCCGCCCCCGGAAAAGCGCGCCGCCCGCTCCGGGCCGCCGCCCCCGGGAAGCCGGGAGGAGGAGAAAATCCTCCAGGCTATTTTTGAGCGAACCTACGGCCAGGTGAAGCGGCGGGCCCTTCAGCCCACGCCAAAGGCCCCGCCGCCGCCGAAAAAGCGCACGGTGCCGGACCGGCCGGCAGGGCCGGAATACCTGCTGGTGGACGGATACAACATCATCTTCGCCTGGGACGAACTGCGGGAGATGGCCCGGACCAATCTGGATGCGGCCCGCCTGATGCTGATGGACATTCTCTGCAACTACCAGGGCTTCCGGAAATGCGTGGTGATTCTGGTGTTCGACGCCTACAGAGTGAAGGGGAACCCCGGCTCCACGGAGCGCTGGCGGAACATCCACGTGGTGTACACCCGGGAGGCGGAGACTGCGGACACCTATATTGAGCGGGCCACCTACCAGATTGCCCGGGACTACCAGGTGCGGGTGGCCACCAGCGACGGCCTGGAGCAGCTGATTATCCTGGGTCACGGGGCGGTGCGGGTGGCGGCACAGGATTTTAAAGCGGAGGTGGAGGCCGCCCAGGGCCAGATTGCCGCCCTCATCGCCCGGAACAACCGGGACGGCGGAGCCTTCAACCAGATCCGCCACCGGGCAAAGCTGCCGGAGAAGCCCTGATCGCCGCCAAGACTTTCAAAAAAGAGGCTTTGCCTCTTTTTTGAGAAGGCTGCCCTGCCGCGACTGCGTCACCTGACGGCGGGCCGGGCGCGTTTGGCGTCGTAGAGAGCCTGATCGGCCAGAGCGATAAAGTCCGACAGGTACAGCCCGCCGTCGGGGTACACGGCGTAGCCGATGCTGAGGGTAACGGCGCAGGGGGCGCTGTGCTGCCGGTTTTCTTCCTCCAGGGCCGCCCTCAGCTCCCGACACACCGCCTGGGCCTCCCCCTCGCCGGACAGCTGCCCAATGAGGATAAACTCGTCGCCGCCGTAGCGGGAGAGAAAGCAGCTGTGCGGGGGCCCACCTGTCGCATGGCGTCAGCGACCCGCATCAGGGCCGCATCCCCCTGGACGTGGCCGTACCGGTCATTAATCTGCTTAAAGTAATCCACGTCCAGCAGAAAGGGGTAGAGTGGGTCGCCGCCCTGGACGGCGCTCTGTACCTTGTGGGAGAGATACTGGAGCATGCGGCCCCGGTTGTTCAGCTGGGGCAACGGGTCGGTGGAGATCACATAGCCGTAAACCAGCAGCATCTGCAGAAAGTGCAGACTGCCCCGCTGGTGAACCGCCGCTGTCAATGTAGAATAACCAGCGGGTCCGGTAGGAGAGAAGCGCCATGGCAATCAGCGCGGCCAGAGGAAGCAGGCTCACCAGCCTGCCCGCCCGGCGCTGCAGGAGCGGCGCGCTCTGGCGGCGCTCGGAGAAGAGGAACCACAGGTAGGCCTAGGTGCCGGACAGAATAAAATACAGGCGTTGAGGCAAAAATTGCGGCCGGCGGACACCGGCGTGGGGGCGTGCTCCGCCAAGTTCCAGACCAAGTCCGTTACAAAGAGGGCGATGGCGCAGCAGGCCATGCGGATAAAGAGCCCCCACGCCGGGTCGGGTCTGGGGGTGCGGAGGATTCTGCCGGCCATGATGCCCAGCGCCAGGATGCAGACCAGGTTGATTTCGGCATACAAAAAGACCGACATAATGCCCTCCTCAGAGCCTGTGCAGAAGCCGCTCCCGCTCTTCCTCCCACATCACCAGCAGCTGCCCCCGCTCCACGGAGACGGCGGCGGCCTGGCCGGTGAACCGGTTGCTGAGCCCTATGGAGTTGTCGGCTGTCAGTGTGGCGCCGTGGAGAGCGTAGTAGAGACCCCGCTCCTCCACGCCGCGGGCCGGCGCACCGTGACAGAATACGGAGATAACGCCCCGGTGCTCCGGCGTGAAGAGCAGAGAGCCGTCCTGGATGACGGTGGATACCATGCCCGCTCCCACCAGATAGCCCCTGGCGCCCCTTCCGGCCAGATAGGCCAGGGACTGGAGGTTGGCATAGGCGTGATCCGGCCGGCCGCCTGTGCCGCCGTAGAGCACAAATTGGCGGCAGCCCCGCTCCAGGCCGCGCTTGATGGCTAGCAGCATGTCCGGATCGTCCTTTTCCGGCGGGTAGCGGAGCACATTTTCCCCTGGGGGCAGGCGGCCCAGGGAGTCAAAGTCCCCGACAATCAGATCCGGGACGATCCCCTGGCGCTCCAGATGGCTCAGCCCCAGGTCGGCGGCGATGACAAAGGCGGGGCGCTGGGGGGCCAGGCGGATGGGGCCCGGGTCCATGGCACCCACAATATAGCAGACAGGCTCCGGCATGGCGGTACCCCCTTTTCGTGTGGTGCGGTAATTGCTGCCATTATAGCACGCTTCATCAAAAAATGCACGGGCAATTTGCCCGGTTTGGTGTGGTTTTTCGCAAATTTGCTTCGCTGGCTGCCCATTTTTTCGAAAAGAGGAAAATAATCCTTACATGTATGTCGTTTTTGTGATATAATGAACGGGCAAAATAGGCGTTTTGCGCTTCTTTTGCCGGGCTTGGGTTTTGGAAAGGGAGGAACGGCATGTATCAAGTGGGAGATATGATCATTTATGGCGGCGAGGGTGTGTGCAAGGTGGAGGCTGTTGGCCAGCTGGACATGGACGGCACCAGCCGGGACCGGATGTACTACACCCTGTTCCCGCTGTATCGGGAGGGGCGGATCTACACCCCGGTGGACACGGCTGTGTTTATGCGGCCGGTAATCAGCCGGGAGGAGGCGGAGGAACTGGTCCGTTCCATTCCGGACATCCAGGCCGCCACCTGTACGGACCGGAATCTGCGGGCTCTCAACGAGCACTATCAGGCTCTGATTCGCTCCCACGACTGCGGCGATATGATTCAGCTGATCAAGGCCGCCTATGAGAAGCGCCGGGAGAAACGGAGCCAGGGCAATAAGCCCGGCCAGGTGGATGAGCGCTATATGAAGCGGGCGGAGGAACTGCTCCACGGGGAACTGGCTGTGGCTCTGGACATGGAGCGGGAGCAGGTGGCGGACTATATCGCCCGGATGGTGGATCAGGCCGCCGGGGAGAAATAGGGGGCGCCGCCAAAATTGGGACGCCTGTACAGAGGGCCGGAGGCTGGATGTTGTGCCTCCGGCCCTTTCCCTGTCAAAAATTCCCCGGAGACACATTGCGGACCCGGGGATTTTGGTGAAGAAAGGGCGCCGCTCCCGTTTACTTTTTTTCGGGAGTATGGTATGCTGGGAACGAAAAGACGCGCTCTGTGAGCGTGGGAGGAAAAACGGATGAAAAGGAGAGATCGGTCATGAAAAAACCGGTTTTAGTAGTTTTAGCTGCGGGTATGGGCAGCCGCTACGGCGGGCTGAAGCAGATGGACCCGGTGGGAGGTCACGGGCAGAGCATCGTGGACTACTCCGTTTATGACGCCCGCCGGGCGGGCTTTGAACAGGTGATTTTTGTCATTAAGCGCGAGATTGAGGCGGACTTCCGCCAGACGGTGGGGGACCGGGTGGCCCGGGGGATGGATGTGGCCTACGCCTTCCAGCAGCTGGAGGATATCCCCGCGCCCTACAGGGTGCCGGTGGGACGCAGGAAGCCCTGGGGCACCGCCCATGCGGTGCTCTGCGCCCGGGAACTGATTGACGGGCCCTTTGTGGTGATCAACTCCGATGACTACTACGGTCCGGAGGCCTTCCGCATGATGTACGACCACTTGGCCGCCCATCCGGACGACCCCGCCTGCGGCCAGTACGCCATGGTTGGCTATCTGCTGGGCAACACGGTGACGGAGAACGGCAGCGTGTCCCGGGGTGTGTGCGTGGAGACGGCGGATCACTTGCTGCGGGAGATTTCGGAGCGCACCTGCGTGGAGAAGGACGGCTCCGGGGCCCGCTTTAGTGACGACGGCGGCCATACCTGGACCCATTTGCCCGGGGACACGGTGGTGTCCATGAATTTCTGGGGCTTTCACAGAAGCTTCCTGGATGCGGCGGCGGAGCGGTTTCCTGCCTTTTTGGAGAAAACCCTGGCGGAGAATCCGGAGAAGGGGGAATACTATCTGCCTCTGGTGATCAGCCAGCTAATGGACGAGGGCCGGGCCCAGGTGGCGGTGCTGCCCTGCCATGAGAAGTGGTACGGCGTCACCTACCGGGAGGACAAGCCCACCGTGGTGCGGGCTATCGCGGAAAAAACCCGCCTGGGCCAGTATCCCGACAGCCTCTGGGGCGAGTAGGACGGCGGGAGTCGCCAATAGACTGGGGAGAGAGGAACCTCTATGATTTTTTATTTTTCTGCCACGGGCAACAGCAAATATGTGGCGGAGCGGATCGCCTCCGCCACCGACGACCACCTGATTTTTCTGCGGGATGTGATCCGCAGCCGCTGCTACCAGTTTGATGTGAGCCGGGAAAAGCGGATTGGCTTTGTGGTCCCCACCTACTTTTTCGGGCTGCCCAGTATTTTGACCTTTTTTTTGGAGAAGCTGCGGCTGACGGGCTATCAGGATCAGTATGTGTACCTGGTGCTCACCTGCGGCGGCAG
>USMP01000140.1 GCA_900555795.1 uncultured Eubacteriales bacterium | reverse complement strand
GTTTCCCAGTCTCTGCACATGACCCATATGGGCTGCTCCTCTCTGCCGGAGGCGCTGATTCGCCAGTCCCTGCGGGCCGGCCTTTCTGACGGTTGGGGCGGCTCCATGTGCGGCACCGAGTTCTCTGATGTGCTGTTTGGTACCCCCAAGCCCCTGGATACCACTGCCAATCTGGGCGTCATGGAGAAGGACATGGTCAACATCATTGTCCACGGCCACGATCCCTCCCTCTCTGAGATGATCGTGTTCTATGCCCAGGATCCCGAGATGATCGCTCTGGCCAAGGAGCAGGGTGCCAAGGGCATCAACATCGCTGGCGTGTGCTGTACCGCCAACGAGGTGGCCATGCGCCACGGCATCCCCATGGCCGGGAACTTCCTGCAGCAGGAGAACGTGGTGCTCACCGGCGCCTGCGAGGCCATTGTGGTGGACGTCCAGTGCATCTTCCCCGCCCTGGGCCCCCTCTCCAAGTGCTTCCACACCAAGTTCATCACCACCTCCCCCATTGCCCGGATGCCCGACAGTGATTTCATTGAGTTCCACGCTGAGAACGCCGGTGAGAACGCCAAGGCTATCGTGAAGATGGCTGTGGAGAACTTCAAGAACCGTAACCAGGATCTGGTCCATATCCCCGATATGAAGACCAACGCCACCGTGGGCTACTCCGTGGAGGCCATCAAGAAGTGCCTGGACGGCGTCACCAACACCCAGGTGGATGCCACCGGTACCATGAAGCCCCTCATCGAGTGTGTCCAGTCCGGCGTTCTCCGGGGCGCTGTGGCCATGGTCGGCTGCAACAACCCCAAGGTCCGTCCCGACACTGCCCACATCGAATTGATGAAGAAGCTGCTGGCCAACGATATCATCGTTGTGGTTTCCGGCTGTTCCGCCCAGGCCGCGGCTAAGGCGGGCCTGCTGGATAAGGAGGCCAAGGAGTTCTGCGGCGACGGCCTGAAGCGTGTCTGTGATCTGGTGGGTATCCCCCCTGTCCTGCACATGGGCTCCTGCGTGGATATCTCCCGTATGATGATCCTGGCTAGTGATATTGCCAAGGACTCCGGCTGGAACATCTCCCAGATTCCTCTGGTGGGCTGCGCCCCCGAGTGGATGAGTGAGAAGGCCGTCTCCATTGGCAACTACGTTGTGGCCACCGGTATCGATACATACCTGGGCGTTGATCCCTACACCAAGGGCTCCACGGAAGTCACGGAACTGCTCCAGGGTGAGCACGGCATCAAGGACTGGGTGGAGGCCAACTACACAGTTGAGTTGGATATTGAGAAGCTGGGCGATAAGATGATCGAGGCCATCGAGGCCAAGCGTGTTGCCCTCGGCATCTAAGGCATCCATCCATTTCTTATCCAAGAGAAACGGGTCAAAAGCGCCAACTGTCCGCAGTTTGGTTTGGCGGCGGGAACGCCTTTTGATACCGCCCTTTGATAGACCCACAGGCGGGGCGCAAGCCCTGCAAAAGAGTTCTTTTTCTCCTGTTCTCTGATCAGAAAAAGGAGGAACAACCCGGAGGTAGCATAACATGAAAGTAGCCATTACCGGTAAGGGCGGCGTGGGCAAGACCACATTTGCCTCCACCCTGTGCCGGCTGTATGCCGAGGAGGGCCGCAAGGTGCTGGCCGCCGATGTGGACCCGGACGCCAACCTGGGGCTGGCTCTGGGGCTGACGGAGGAGGAGGTCAACGCCATCGTCCCCGTTTCCCGGATGAAGGAACTGGCCAAGGAGCGGACGGCGGCCAACGCCAGCAACACGTTTTACAAGCTGAATCCGGAGGTTTCCGATCTGCCGGATGAACTCAGCCGTGATGTCAACGGGGTAAAACTGCTGGTGATGGGTACCGTGGATACCGGCGGCAGCGGCTGCGTCTGTCCGGAGCATGTGATGCTCAAGGCCATCCTCTCCACCCTGGTGTTCCGCAAGGACGATGTGGTGGTGATGGATATGGAGGCCGGGCTGGAGCACCTGGGCCGGGGCACCGCCAGTATGATGGATCAGTTCATTGTGGTTATTGAGCCGGGCGCCCGCTCGGTGCAGACCTATGAGCGCATCAAGCAGCTGGCGCGGGACATCGGGGTGAACCGGGTCCGCGTGGTGGCCAATAAGGTGCGTGACGAGAGGGATGAAGCGTTCATCCGTACTCGGATCCCGGCAGAGGATCTGCTGGGCTTCATCCACTATAACGCCGATGTCATTGAGGCGGACCGAAACGGCCAGTCCCCCTATGACTACAGCGAGAAGGCCGTGGAGGAGATCCGGGCCATCAAGGCAAGAATGGATGCCGAACAATAAAGAAACATTTGCTGAGAGCAATCGTAAGGAGTGAAAAATCACGTGAAGACATTATTTGAACGCGTTTTTGCCGGTAACGACGGGATGTATGCTCTGGCGGTCAAGGCGGTGGACGAGGCGCTGGCCAAACTGGGCCCCGACGCTCCCGCCACTTTCGGCGACACCGCATATAGCCTGCCCTGCCTGTATGCGATGACCGGCAAGAAGGTCGCCACCGTGGGAGAGGCCAAGGAGGCGCTGGAGACCACCATTAAGGGTTTCATGACCCGCAACAACCGCACCAAGGACATCTTTACCTCCGGCGTGGCCACTGCGCTGGCCGCCGAGATCATCGAACTGATGAAGTACGCCATGGCGGGCGGCTCCCCCTACGAGGAGCCTGTTATGGGCCACTTCACCGACGCCCAGGTTCGTGAACTGGGTGTGCCCCTGGTCACGCGGGATATCCCCGGCGTGGCGGTTATCATCGGCGCCGCCCCCTCCGCCGACGAGGGCGTGGCTCTGGTCAAGTCCTATCAGTCCCAGGGTATCTTTGTCACCCTGGTGGGCGGCATTATCGATCAGTGCGTGGAGAAGGGCGTAAAGCTGGGCTTCAACGTCCGCTGCGTGGCCCTGGGCCATGACCTTAGCAGCGTGGCCCACGTGGTCAGCGTTGCCCTCCGTGCCGCCATCATCTTCGGCAGCACTGAGCCGGGCAACTATGAGGCCATGTGGCGTTACACCATGGACCGCGTGTTTGCCTTTGTCAACGCCTACGCCCCCGTGGACGACATGACTGTGGCCTGCGGCGCCGGCGCCATCCAGCTGGGCTTCCCCGTTGTCACCAACGACACCGAGGAGAACAACATGTTCCGCGTGCCCAAGAGCCTGATCATCCAGGAGGATATCAGCAAGTTCAACGCCACCAGCCTGGAGGCCCGGGACATCAAGATCAAGATCACCAACATCGATATCCCTGTGGCGTTCTCCTCTGCCTTTGAGGGCGAAATCGTCCGCCGGGGCGATATGCAGGTGGAGTTCGACGGCTCCCGCAAGACCGGCCTGGAGTTGGTCCGCAGCAAGGAACTCAGCGAGATCGAGGATCACCGCTTTACCCTCATCGGGCCCGACTTCGACACCTTCGAGGTGGGCAGCAAGGTGGACTTCTGCATCGTGGCCGACGTGGCCGGCAAGAACATGTCCAGCGACTTTGAGTCCGTGTTCGAGCGTAAGTTCCACGCCTACATCAACTGCATCGAGGGCGTTATGCACACCGGCCAGCGGGATATGATCCGCATCCGGATCAGCAAGGCCGCCTTTGAGGCCGGCCTCCGGGCCAAGCACCTGGCTGAGGTGCTGTACGCCAAGCTGAAGAGTGACTATGACGCCGTCATCGACAAGTGCGAAGTCACCGTCATCACCGATCCCGAACAGTGCGCCAAGTTCCGCCATGAGGTGGCGATCCCCGCTTACGACAAGCGCGATGAGCGTCTCCAGAGCCTCACCGACGAGAATGTGGATCAGTTCTACACCTGCATCATGTGCCAGTCCTTCTCCCCCAGCCACGTCTGCATCGTTACCCCCGAGCGTCTGGGCCTGTGCGGCGCGGTGAGTTGGCTGGATGCCAAGGCCACCAACGAGTTGGATCCCTCCGGTCCCTGCCAGGTGGTGCCCAAGGCCCATGTGATCGACGAGAACATCGGCCGCTGGGAAGAGGTGAACGAGGCGGTCAAGACCTACAGCCAGGGTGCCCTGGAGTCCGTCACCCTGTACTCCATTATGGAGGACCCCATGACCTCCTGCGGCTGCTTCGAGTGCATCTGCGGCATTGAGCCCTTCTCCAACGGCGTGATCATCGTCAACCGTGAGCACGCGGGCATGACCCCCCTGGGCATGACCTTCTCCGAGATGGCCTCTATGACCGGCGGCGGTGTGCAGACCCCCGGCTTTATGGGCCACGGCAAGCACTTTATCGCTTCCAAGAAGTTCATGAAGGCTGAGGGCGGTATCGAGCGTATCGTATGGATGCCAAAAGAACTGAAAGAATTTGTTGCAGAACGTCTGAATAAGACAGCAAAAGAACTTTACGGAATCGACAACTTTACAGATATGATCGGTGATGAAACAATCGCTGAAGATCCGGAAACACTTGTTGCATTCCTGACAGAGAAAAACCATCCGGCACTTGGACTTGAGCCAATGATGTAAATCTAAAGTTTGTTTGTCAGTCAGCACATTGAACTTTAGCTGTGAAAACAGGAATTATCCTTGTCAATTCAAGGGATATTGTAGTATAATAATGTCGGATATTGTGGGCATACCAGGCGTGGTATGCCTGCATAATAAAAATTAAAGGAGGCTAACGCGAAATGCCGTTTAATCAGAAATTACAGAAGTTCAATGCAAAGATTAACGCTGTTACCATCGGAAGCGGAGACAAGACCGTCACAATCGGCGGCGACTGTACATTCCCCTT
>USMP01000139.1 GCA_900555795.1 uncultured Eubacteriales bacterium | reverse complement strand
CTGATCCAAAAAGTCGATCCGGGACTCCTCCATCCAGTGGATGTAGTTGGCGTGATGGGTAATGCCCATCTTGTCCGTCTCATAGTAGTTGACGCGGTGGCGGTAGGGTGTCATGGCGGGGGCCTCCTTTTGGTACGGATACCAGCAGTATACCACGGTGTACGCCGCCGGATCAACCGGTTTTTCCCACGGGCCGCTGCGTAAGGAGGATATCTCCGGCCAGGTACACGGCCTGCAGATCCGCCCGGCGGCTTGTCAGGGCCGCCGCCAGCTGCCCGATGGTCTCCCCTCTGGTGCGGAATTGGCACAGCAGCCGCCGAACCGCCGGCTCCAGAACTGCCGCCAGGGGGGAGAGGTCCACCGGGGCAGGCGTGGATTCCCCGGCCTCCTCTGTCCGGCCCTCCGCCTGCCGCCGGACCTCCAGCAGGGTGCTGACACACCAGTAGGCCGCGGCGGCTGCCACGGCCAGCAATACGATCCACATCTCTTGTCCCTCCAGGAATAGTATCTTACAGATACTATAATACTACTCTTTAAGATAATTTTCAACCTAAAATATTATCTGTATGATAACGAAAAAAGGAGCTGAAAGTTATGGCTGCGTGGGAGAAGGAACTGGGCGGGACCATTCGGGCGGCGCGCATCCGGCGGGGGTTCACCCAGGAGGCGCTGGCGGAGCGGCTGGATGTGACGCCCACACATCTGAAAAACATGGAGAGCGGGCGGCGGAAGCCGTCGGTTCCGCTGCTGCTGGAGATGATGGCGCTGCTGGATTTTTCAGTGGACGACCTGGTGTTTCCCCGGCGGCAGTCCGTGATCCACACCGAGGGGCTGACCCCGGCGGAGGTCGACGCGGTGGTGCGGCTGGTGGAGGTTATGCGGGAGCGCTCCCGGGAGAAATAAAAAATAGTATTAGATTTTTTTCTATCAAAATGCCTTGAACCGTGAAAAATTTTGCAAATACCGACTTTTTCGCCCGTTGAAGAACTCAAAATAACAATGATTTTTGCCGCTTTGGTGCCCAAATGGTGCCCAGATTTCCTATGGCGATATAAAGCGATACGGGCAGATATAACAAAAAACCATACTATGCGAGGGCAAAAGCACTCATTGCCTTCGCTCCCTTGTCTGCCTCATGAGCAGGGGCAGACGCACTTGTCAACGGCGGGCAAAGCCCGTTCATCTTGACCGTTGACGAGGGTGGACCGGTTTTGTTATTCCATACAGAACAGAATTAGAATAGAAAAATTCACATCTAAATGACATAATATATATGCTGTGGAGTTCGATAAATCAGATGTTTAACAAAGAGGAAAAATAGATGTTAGAAGTAAATTTCTATGAAAATATGGATGATAACTTGTTAAAATTTGCAGTAATTATATCGAAAACAAACAGTAAATGGGTATTTTGCAAGCATAAAGAGCGTAATACTTATGAAATACCCGGAGGACATAGAGAAGAAAATGAAACCATTATGGAAACTGCCCAACGGGAACTAAGAGAAGAGACAGGGGCGGTAAATTTTAATATTACACCCATTTGTGTATATTCTGTTAAAGGAAAAACCAAGGTAAATAAAAATGATGATGAAGAAACGTTTGGGATGCTTTTCCGTGCAGAAATATTTTCTTTTGAAGAAATAGATAGTGAAATCGAGAAGATAGTGATTACAAATGAGTTGATAGAAAACTGGACATATCCTTTAATTCAGCCAAAGCTAATAAAAGAAGCACAAAAAAGAGGATTTTGTTAAATTCTTAATTCCCCATAGGAGACTTCACGATGTATAACGACTTCGTGACTGACCCTCGCCAGTTTGAGAAAAACAACGTGCTATATTACTATCCAATCAATGACGATAAACTGATAATTGGAAAGCCTTGTTTCGATTGCCTGTGGATGTTTGGATTGGATATGAGGCCGTCATTCTGGCAGGTGTAACCATAGGGGACGGTGCCATTATCGGTACGCGGGCGGTTGTGACAAAGGACATCCCGCCCTATACCATTGTGGGTGGTGTTCCTGCAAAGGAAATTCGCAAAAGGTTCTCCGATGATGTGATTTCCCGCCTTCTGGCATTGCGCTGGTGGGATTGGCCGATTGAAAAAATTTGGCAAAGTATTCAAGCAATTCAAAATGGCAGATTATAATTAACTCAATAAGCCAAAGCTGCAGAAATTTTTTGAAAATCTCTGCGGCTTTGGCTTTTTCAAAAAATGTTTGAACTCTTTTGTTGTCATTTGGCAAAGGGTTTCTCGACAGACTGAGCGCCGCGGAAAAGCAGTTCCACGGCGCTTTTTTGTGGGGATATCCGCCGGCTCGGTCTGGCGGGAACTGTGCTCCCCGGCTTATTCGATGCCCAGCACCTTGTAGCCGGCGTCTGTGATCGCCTTGGTAAGCATCTCGTCGGTAGCCTCGCCCCGGACAGTGGCGGTGCCGGCGGTCAGATCCACCGTGGCAGTCACGCCGGGCAAGGCGTTCAGGGCGGCCTCCACCCGGCCAGAGCAGTGGGCGCACATCATGCCCTCGATTTTTATGGTCTTTTCCATTGCGGTTCCTCCTTGTTTTGTGGTTTCATTGGTTTCAGAAATATGAACAGGGCAGCCGCCGTCGGGGGCGGCCTCCCGGGGACGGCTGGCGCCGGCGGAGCGGAAGCGGCTCTTGAAAAACCGCAGCCGCAGGGCGTTGGACACCACTGTGACGGAACTGAGGCTCATGGCGGCGGCGGCGAACATGGGGTTCAGCTGCCAGCCCAGAAGGGGGAAAAACACTCCGGCCGCCAGGGGGATGCCCAGAGTATTGTAGAAAAAGGCCCAGAACAGGTTCTGCTTGATGTTGCGGATGGTGGCCCGGCTCAGTTCCACGGCGGCGGCGGCGTCCATCAGGTCGCTCTTCATAAGCACGATGTCCGCGCTCTCAATCGCCACGTCGGTACCGGCACCGATGGCCAGACCCACGTCGGCCCGGGCCAGGGCGGGGGCGTCGTTGATACCGTCGCCCACCATGGCCACCCGCTTGCCCCGGCTCTGCAGCTGGGCGATTTGCTGCTCCTTGTCCTGGGGCAGCACCTCTGAGAGCACGTCCGTCACCCCCAGCTGCTCGCCGATGGCGTCGGCGGTGCGGTGGTTGTCGCCGGTGAGCATAATCACGCTCAGGCCCAGGCTGCGAAAGGCGGCCACGGCCTCCCGGCTGGTGGCCTTGGGGGTGTCCGCCACGGCGATGAGGCCCAGGAGAGTCGTGTCCTTGGCGAAGTAGAGGGGCGTCTTGCCCTGGCTGGCCAGTTCCTCCGCCCGGTCCAGCCAGTCGTCCAGCGCCACGCCGGCCTCTTCCATGAGCAGCCGGTTGCCTGCCAGACAGGTCCGGCCCCCCAGCACCGCCCGAATCCCCCGCCCGTGGATGGCTGTAAAGTCCGCCACTCCGGTGCGGGGCAGGCTCCTCCGGGCGGCCTCCTCCACGATGGCGGAGGCCAGGGGGTGCTCCGAGGGTGCCTCCAGGCAGGCGCCCAGGCCCAGCAGGGAGCTTTCCGTCAGCCCCCGGGCGGGGAGGATGTCCGTCACCCGGGGCTTTCCCTCGGTGAGGGTGCCGGTTTTGTCCAGCACCACAGTGTCAATGGCGTGCAGCTTTTCCAGGGCCTCGGCGGACTTCACCAGAATGCCGTTTTCTGCTCCCTTCCCGGTGCCCACCATAATGGCCACGGGGGTGGCCAGGCCCAGGGCGCAGGGGCAGGAGATCACCAGCACGGAGACGCCGGCGGTGAGAGCCTCGGTGACGCTGCCGGCGGCGATGAGCCACACGGCGGCGGCCACGGCGGCAATGACCATGACCACGGGGACAAACACCCCGGATACCCGGTCAGCCAGCTTGGCGATGGGGGCCTTGGAGGAGGCGGCCTCCTCCACCAGGCGGATCATCTGGGCCAGGGTGGTGTCCTCGCCCACCCGGGTGGCCTCAAGGATAAAGGAGCCGGAGCGGTTGATGGCGGCGGCGGCCACCCTGTCGCCGGGGCCCTTGTCCACCGGCAGGCTCTCCCCGGTGAGGGCGCTCTCGTCCACGGCGGAGGTTCCCTCCCGGATCACTCCGTCCACGGGGATGGCCTGGCCGGGCCGGACCACCACCCGGTCCCCCACCCGCACCTCCTCCACCGGCACCTCCATCTCCGCCCCATCCCGCAGGACGCTGGCGGTTTTGGGGGCCAGATCCATGAGCCGCTCAATGGCCTGGCTGGTTTTGCCCTTGGACCGGGTCTCCAGAAATTTGCCCAGGGTGATGAGGGTCAGGATCATGCCCGCCCCCTCAAAGTACAGATCCATGTGGTACTGGGCCACCAGTTCCATGTCGCCGCGGCCCAGGCCCCAGCCGATCTGGAAGATGGCGAACACGCCGTAGATCACGGCGGCCATGGAGCCCACGGCGATGAGGGAGTCCATGTTGGGGGCGCCGTGGAGCAGCGTTTTGAAGCCCACCTTGTAGTACTTGTCGTTGAGATACATGATGGGCAGCACCAGCAGGAACTGGGTGAAGGCGAAGGCCAGGGCGTTCTCCATGCCTGTGAGGAAGCCGGGCAGGGGGGCCCCCATCATGTGGCCCATGGAGATGTAGAAGAGGGGGATGAGAAACACCAGGGACCAGACCAGCCGGTGCTTCATCTGCCGCAGTTCCCCGGCCATTACATCCTCCCGGGGCTGAGGGGTCCGGGCCTTGCCGCCCTCCCGGGGCAGGGAGGCCCCATAGCCGGCGTCGGCGACGGCCTGCACAATGGCCTGGGTCG
>USMP01000138.1 GCA_900555795.1 uncultured Eubacteriales bacterium | reverse complement strand
GCCCATCGTGGACGGCGTGGAGATGGCGGAGTACCGGGGCGACGCCCTGTGGGACCTGGACCACCACGAGAAGGTCCGCTACAGCCACGAGAATAACGATATCCAGGCCCTGTACCGGGAGTACCTGGAGAAGCCCTGCGGCGAGAAGAGCCACCGCCTGCTCCACACCGACCACCACGCCTGGGAAATGCCCCAGGCTCCCGCCCGGCGGGGCTGAGCGCCCCTGTGTGAAACAATAGAAAGAAGGCACTTACCATGAAATCCAACGGAACAAAATGGATTGCCCTTACCGCCATGGGCGTGGCCCTGGTGGTGGCGGCACAGTACATCGGCAGCCTCATCCCGGCCATAGCCGTTATCTTCGGGCCCTTCAGCGTCAAGCAGCTGATTACCGGTACGCTGGTCAACTGCATTCTGCTGGTGTTTACGGCCCAGGCGGGACTGGCCTCCGGCGCGGTGATCGGCGCGCTGTCCGCTGTGCTGGCGGCCCTGATGGGGATCAGTCAGCTTGTGGTCACCCCTGTGGTGGCGGTGGGCAATGTCCTGCTGTGCTTGGTGTACAGCCTGCTGACCCGGAGGGGCGGCCATCCGGCGGCCATGGCCGCCGGCGCGGTGGTGAAATGCGCCTTTCTGTGGCTGGCGGTGCCCCTGGTGCTGGCCGGCGCCGGCCTCCCCGAGAAGCAGACAGCCATGCTGACCATTATGTTCTCCTGGCCCCAGGGCGTTACCGCCCTGGCCGGGGGCCTCCTCTCCTGGCCCATCATTCCCCGGCTGCGAAAGGCGGGGCGGTAATCCGTCATGTGCCCGCGGACCGAGTCAATCGGTCCGCGCCGCTCTTTTGCCGCCCACAAGCGCTCTACAAATGTCAAACTAAATGGTTGACATTTGTAGACTGCTGTGGTACCCTGACAGTGCAAGGAAACATTTGGGTGCCATGGCCCGTCCAAATATGTACAGACTACACGGGGAGGTTGATGCGATGCGCTGGAAAACCGTGCTGGCCCTGGCGCTGGTGGTGCTGCTGGCCGCCGAGGGGTTTGCCATGTGCCGTACAGAGCGGACGGAGTGCCGGCTGGCGGTGCTGATGTACCACCACTTTGACCAGGAGAGCACCATGGACACGGTGGTTTCCGCCCAGCGGTTCCGGGAGCAGATGACGGCGCTGAAGGAGGGGGGCTTTACTGCCGTTACCCTGAGCCAGCTGCTGGAGTATGTGGATGGGGGGACACCCCTGCCGGACAGGCCGGTGCTCATCACCATGGATGACGGCTATACCAGCAACCTGACCATAGCCGCCCCCATTTTGGAGGAACTGGGCCTCTGCGCCACGGTGTTCGTCATCGGCGTCAACGAGGGGGAGCAGACCTATGTCCACACCGGCAAGCCCCTGCTGCCGGCGCGGTTTTCCTATGAGGAGGCGGCGGCCTGGGTGGAGAAGGGGGTGCTGGATCTCCAGAGCCACACCTACGATATGCACCAGCTGCCCTCCTATGGGGTCAGCGGCCGGGCGGGGGTGCTGCAGATGGAGGGGGAGGAGCCGGAGACCTACCAGGCGGTGCTGGGGGAGGATATGCGGCTTTTCCGCCAGAGGCGAGAGGGACGGGTGGCCACGGATCTGGTGGCCCTGGCCTATCCCTTTGGCTACCACTGCCAGGCGGCGGAGGACTTTTTCCAGGCGGAGGGGATTGCCGTCACCTTTACCACCCAGGAGCATATAAACCGCCTGCGGGTGGGGGACCCGTCCTCCCTGCGTCTGCTGGGGCGGTACAATGTCACCGACCGCTGCACCGGTCAGGAACTGGTGCAGCGCCTGATCAAATAGAGGGGCGTCCCGGGGGCGCAGCCACAAGGAAATCCTTTCATTCTCGCAAAGCGGCATAGTTTTATGGCTGTGCCGCTTTGCCTTTTCCCTCTGCTGGCCTCGCTTTACCCACTTTCGTGCCAGGGCTTCCGATAAGGTTCCAGACAGCGTTGACGGCGTGGCGGCCGCCACTGGGCCTGGCTGGGGTGGGAGCAGCGGGGCTTTTTCACAAGCCTGTTGACACTGCTTTCCGGGCCTGGCACTCCGTGGGCGGGCGCCAAAAATTCCAGAGCCGTGGGCAGGAAGTGCCCACAGGGCCGTTTGTGGTCGCTTGGAGCAGGCAAGCGATCATACATCAGGAGAAGACCGAACAGAAATGAACGGGACACAGCCTGCAGTTACAAACGGATGAAGTGTTGACTAAAATAGATGCGGACACTATAATTAAGCCACTGCTAAAATGATGGGGGGCTGTTTAATGGATGCAGAGAGCATACTGAGAGCGTTGGGCGAACCCATGCGGTATCGGATCTGGCGCTGTCTGCTGGAGCGGAAGCATTGTGTGCGCTCACTGTCAAAAAAACTGGGGGTCAGCGAATCCGCTATATCCCAGCATATGAAGGTCATGCGCGGGGCCGGACTGGTATACGGCGAAAAATACGGGTATCACACGCATTATCTACCGAAGCAGGAGGCCCTCGACCTGCTCTTTGCCGCCGTCCAACAGATGCGGGAGCAATCGAGAAAAGTGGACAGGGACATGTCGGTTTGCCAATGTGAGTTTCGGGGGGTGGACACCAAATGAGCGTACTGTCCGAACTGTTTTTTACCTTTGCGAAAATCGGCGCGTTCACTTTCGGCGGCGGGTACGCCATGATTTCGCTCCTTGACCACGAGTGTGTGGAGAAGAAGCGCTGGATCTCTTCCGACGAGCTCATGGATATAACAGTGGTAGCCGAATCAACGCCCGGCCCAATCGCCATCAACTGCGCCACGTATACCGGCTACAAGAAGGCAAAAGTCCCCGGAGCAATTGTTGCCACGCTGGGAATGGTGCTGCCGTCTTTCCTGACGATCCTCATCATATCATCCTTTTTTGAGCAGCTGCTTAGCTACCAGCTGGTTGCACGCGCCTTCAGGGGCATTCGCGTAGCTGTGGCGGTGCTTATCATACAAGCGGCAGTAAAGATGATAAAAAAGATGCTCGCGAAAGCACCGGACAAGCCGGTGCGCGTTGTGTTCATCGCTGTATGCTTCACACTTGTGCTCACGCTTAACCTGTTAGGCATCCGCTTCTCCACGATCTATCTCCTGCTGATTGCGGGCGTTGCCGGCTTCTGTCTGTATGGTCTGCCCGGGCAGCGGAAGGGGGCGAAGGAATGACGGTCCTGTCTCTTTTCTGGGAGTTTTTGAAAATAGGGATGTTCGCTTTTGGCGGAGCATACGGGGCAATCCCGCTTATCAAGGAAAGCGTACGGGCCAACGGCTGGCTTAATGAGGCTATGTTTGCCAATATGGTCGCAATCAGCGAATCAACACCGGGCCCAATCATGGTAAATGCCGCAACATATATCGGCGCTTCTCAGGCCGGTGCTTGGGGGGCGCTGGCTGCTACCACAGGCGTTGTACTTCCGTCTTTCATTATTATCCTGCTTGTTACTGCGTTCCTGCGAAAGCAGCTTAAGCACAGAGGGGTCCAGGCGGTTTTGCGGGGAGTGAAACCATGCCTGATGGGCGTTATCCTTGCAACCGGCGTCTATATGGCGTTTGCCGCTGTTTTTGGCGAAAGGGAAGACATGGCCTTTGACGCGGGGGCAGGTATGATTCTGCTTATTCTTGCGGCAGGTTCGGCGGCTTACCAGCTGGTTGGAAAAAAAGAGGTTTCTCCCATACTGCTGATTGCCATTTCCGCTGTTCTGGGTGCGGTGGTGTATTGATTTATTTTTGATACGAAGTGCACAGCACCGGCTTGTGGGGGAGGCGGCGGTGCCATTCAGCATTGCCGGCAATACGATGAACGGCTGAAGCCGTCATGGACAATCCTGTCTGTTCCCGCTCAACGGGTTGTCAAAAGGGCGAAAGCAATACGTGCTTTCGCCCTCGAAATATTGCGTGACAGCTTACTTTGCCGATGTTTCGCATGCGGGACGCCGCCCTATTTTATCCGGGTGGGGTGAAGCCTGTCTTGCAAAACGGGCCGGTCTGGGCTACAATGGTGCTGTGAACCTGAGAAGCTGACCATAAGGAGGAATGCCATATGACCTATGAGGAGGTGCTCTCCGCCGCCAGGGGCCGGGTAGGTCCCTACTGCAGGGCCTGTCCCGTCTGCAACGGGCTGGCCTGCCGCAATACGATGCCCGGCCCGGGGGCCAAGGGCCTGGGCGCCGGGGCTGTCCGCAACTATCAGAAGTGGCAGGAGATCTGCCTGAATCTGGACACCATCTGCGAAAACCGGGCGGTGGACACCACCCTGGAACTTTTCGGCCGCTCCTTCGCCCTCCCCGTTTTTGCCGCCCCCGTGGGGGCCATGAAACTCCACTACGGGGATCTCTACGATGACGCCGCGTACAACAGGATTTTGGTGTCCGCCTGCCGGGAGCAGGGGATCGCCGCCTTTACCGGCGACGGGACCAACCCGGCGGTGTTCCAGGGTGCGGCGGAGGCCATTGCCGTTGCCGGCGGGGCGGGAATCCCCACGGTGAAGCCCTGGGCCCGGGAGACGGTGTTTGAAAAGCTGGACATGGCGGCCCGGGCGGGGAGCATGGCGGTGGCCATGGATATCGACGGGGCGGGCCTGCCCTTTCTCCGGGGCCTGACGCCCCCCGCCGGCAGCAAGACTGTGGAGGAGCTGCGCGAGATCGTTGCCATGGCGGAGAAGCCCTTCATCGTCAAGGGCATCATGACCGTGGCGGGCGCGCTGAAGGCAAAAGAGGCCGGGGCTTCCGCCATCGTGAACGGACGGGAGGAAAAGGGGCCGCTCAACAT
>USMP01000137.1 GCA_900555795.1 uncultured Eubacteriales bacterium | reverse complement strand
GGCCTCGGTTTTGGCGGACTACGGCCTGCTGAACTAGCCCCTCTGCCGGGGAGACGGCTGGCTGGGAGCCGTGAGAAAAAAGCGAAGCGGCCGTACGCACTGCAGCGTAAACATGCAGAGAGAAGCGCCGGGGTTTCTGCGCCCCGGCGCGTCTCTCTGTGTATCAAAAACTGCCGGCATTGCCGGACACGGAGGCGAAAAGAGCAAAATCCTGGCTTCCAGTGTTCCCCCTGACGGCGCCTTCGCTTGAAAGCATGGCGCCGCCCCCTTCCCTCCGCGCCCCTTCGCCCCGGGCATCTGGTCAGCGGTTAGCCTGTTTTTCGGCGAATTCTCTGCCGTATTTCTTCAGTTCATCCTTTACGATGGCGTCGATCTCGGGAATAAAGCACTTTCCGTTGGGAATGCTGGGGAAAAACCTGCCCCGGGGACAGTATGTATCGATGGCCCTGCGCACTTCCGCCCGGATTGCCTCCTCAGAGGTCCCCGCCACATCCAGCTTTGGCCCGTCGATGCCGCCCGCCATGGCCAGCTTTCCGCCGGTAATCTCCTGAATTTTCACAATATCATTCTGGGCGATAACCCCCTGCCAGATGTCCACGCCGATTTCCACCATATCCTCTACAAGCGGCTGACAGATGCAGTCCGCGTGGTGCATGTAAATCATGCCGCAGTCATGAATGGTATCGGAAATTTCTTTTTGCAGCGGCTTAATCAAATCTCTCCACACCGCCGGAGGCAGGAATACGTTCTGCTTGGAGCCCCAGTCATCATGATAAAAAATAATGTCCGGGCGGCACTCCTCCGCCACCATCCGGATATACTCAATCTTATGGTCCGCAATCAGCCGCAAAAGGCCCCGCATTTCATCCGGGTATTCCAAGTAATTGATCAGCGCCTCCTGCATGCCCATCAGGTGGTGGGTCCGTTCAAATAGGCCGCCGCCAAACATAAAGCCGGCCAGCATCTCATTCCGGTTGATTTTCGCGGCCGCTTCCTTTGCCTGGGTAAAATCGAAATGTGATACATCCGGTTTTTTTACCTGGCTCTCCCAGTGCTCGATATCCTTAATCACCGCGTTCTCCGGCGTTACATGGGGGTGTGCCCCCGGCGCGGAGGGAGGAAACATATAAATGGTTCCCCACATATCCGGATGCTCCCTGCCATCCTGTAAAATTCTGTTGTGCACCATGTACGGGTCGGGAATCAGCTGGATTGCCTCCATAATGTCGCCGTAATATTCCGGCACTTCCCCACGGTAATTTGCCATTGCATTTTCTCGTTTTGTCATATTCATCTATTCTCCTTACTTCGTGATTGCGACCGGCTGCGACCTTCAGCGTTTCTGGTAAAATAGTGGATAGACTTATTTTAGCATCCGCGCTGGACATATTCAATCATTGTTTCCCGCTTTTGCCCGGATTCTCCATTGAAAGTACGCTGAGAAACGGCTGTGGCTTTCACGCAGGCGTGCCCCCGGCAGGTGGGCAAGATCGGTTCAGGCGGCCCCGGGGGGCGATTGCAATTCTTTTCATCCTCTGTTATACTGGTGAAAAGCTTGCAAAAGTAGGAGGCCTTTTCCCATGATTCACTTTCGAAACGATTACAGCGCCGGAGCCCATCCGGCGGTACTGGAGGCGCTGGTGCGCACCAACGGGGAATTAACCCCGGGCTATGGCGGCGATCCCTACTGCCGCGCTGCCGCCGACACCATCCGCACTCTCTGCGCCGCCCCAAAGGCGGACGTCCACTTTTTGGTGGGGGGCACCCAGGTAAATAAGACGGCCCTGGGTGCGTTCCTGCGGCCCTATGAGGCGGTCATAGCGGCGGATACCGCCCACATCTGCGTCCATGAGACAGGCGCCATCGAGCAAAATGGCCACAAGGTGATCCACTGCCCCTCCCAGGATGGGAAGGTAACGCCGGAGGTGGTGCGGATGGTATGGGCCGACCACAGCACAGAGCACATGGTGGTGCCCCGGCTGGTATATGTGTCCAACACGACGGAGGTTGGTACCGTCTATACCCGTGGGGAGTTGGAGTGTCTGGCGGAGACGTGCCGGGAACTGGACCTGTACCTCTACTGCGACGGAGCGCGTCTGGGCAGCGCCATGGACGCGGGAGATACAAGCTTTGCCGACTACGCCGCTCTCTGCGACGCCTTTACAATCGGCGGGACCAAAAACGGCCTGCTCTTTGGCGAGGCCCTGGTCATTACCCGCCAGTCCCTGCAGCCGGGCTTCCGCCACTGCATGAAGCAGCAGGGGGCGGTGCTGGCTAAGGGGCGGCTACTGGGCGTCCAGTACAGCGCCATTTTGGAGGGCAACCTCTATCAGTCCCTGGCCGCCCACGCCAACCGTCTGGCCCACCGCCTGACAGAGGGCCTGAAGGAACTGGGCGTATCGCTGCTGGTGGAATCCCCCAGCAACCAGGTGTTTCCCATTCTCCCCGCTGCGGTAGTGGAAGCACTGGCGGAGGAGTTTACCTTCGAGGTACAGCGCAAGCTGGAGCAGAACCAGGTCTGCGTCCGCTTTGTCACCGCCTGGTGCTCCACCCAAGAGGATGTGGAATCTCTGCTGACGCGGCTGGAGGCGCTGCTGGCATGACGGAACAGGACAGGGCAGAATTGGAGACATACCGGGCTTTTCATGAAAATGCACGCCGGCGCAGAGAGGAAATCCCCATACAGCTGGAGCGGCTGCGGAGTGAGGGCAAGGGGCGAACGGTCCAGTTTAAGGAACTGCTCAGCGAGAAGCTGGTGGTGGAGATGATCCTGACCGAGTTACGCTACGCGGGACTGGAATAGACCTGACAGAACAGCCAGCGGTGGTGGGCCCTATGGCCGCACCACCGCTGGCTGTTCATAAACGCGGACCCTCCGAGATCCGCTTCTCCCCTATTCGCCTACGCCGGGCAGGCCGTTCAAAAACGTTTTCAACTCCTGGAAGGTTCCATGGGTATAGCCCCCGATGGGCCGGTTCTCCGGATTTTCCAGATAGTCCGTTACCAGATAGGCCCCCAATCCCGCCTCTAGGGCGGCCATGTCGTCCACAGGATTGTTTCCCACCATCAAGCACTGGCAACCCTGGCGGCCCACGACAGAGAGAATATCCCGGTAGTAGTCCGGATTAGGCTTGCTGTGACGGCTGTTCTCATAGGTGGTCACATAGGAAAAGTCCTCGCCGGTCAGTCCCACCCAGCGCAGCCGGGTTTCCACCGCCACAGCGGGAAAAATGGGGTTCGTGGCCAGTACCAGACAGTACCCCCGCCGCCGCAGTCCGCGGATCAGGCCGCTTCGGTCCACGGGCCGGGTCAGGACACTGCGCACACCGTCAAAGTCCCGCACATAGAAATCCTCCAAAATGCTCTCCAGAGCCAGAGATTGGAGCCCCATCTGCTGCGTAAATACCTCCCAGAATACCTGCCGGTTGGTTCGCTGGCCGTCGTTTTGCACCATTGCCGCAGTACCAGCCCAGATCGCTCGGGTCAGCTTCCCGCCGTCATAGCCCATGGGGGCCAGACGGCGCACCAGGGTGTGGAAATAGGCCTGAATAAAATCGTCCTGCACAAACGGCACCAAGGTACCGTCCAGATCAAAAAGCAATGTATCAAGCATAAAATTGATCTCCTTATGGAGCCGATTATAGCAGATTTTTCCCTCCATGGCAAGAGGCCGCCTCCATCAGGGAGGCGGCCTCTGATTTCAGGCCCGGTAGCTGGCAACAGCACTCTGGCCCCGGTGGGAAACGGCCTGCCATTTCTTGGTGTCCCGGAAAAGGGAGATCATCATCAGCGGCAGCCATGTAGCCATAAAGGCTGGAAAAATAGCCACTGTCCGGCCCATCCGCCGCAGATCGTACCCTCCCAGCAGGCACAGGACAATGGAGAGCAGAGTCGCGCCGGTATAGTACACCACCATGGATGCCAGGGCCCAGAGCAGCTGTCCCTCATCTCCAGCCAAGGCCGCAGCCGCCATACTCATGGCCAGCAAAATGCCAGAAACAGCCTGGGAGAAAGGGGCCAGCAGAAACATGGTCATGTCCCAGCGGAGCATGGGGCGGGGGCAATCACTTCTCCAGAGGCCTGTCAGCTGGCGCTTCGCCACCTGCATCACCCCGCTGCACCACCGCTTGCGCTGGCGCAGGGAAACCAGAAATCCGGTGGGCTCCTCGTCATAGTTTACCGCCTCCGGAACCCAACTGACCCGGAAGCCCGCCTGGGCACACTGGGCGGCAAATTCCGCATCCTCAGCAATGGTGTGGGTGTTCCAGCCGCCAAGTTGTTCCAATACCTCCCGCCGCACGGCAAAGCCGGTGCCGATGAGTTTGGCGCTCAGGCCGCAGGCGGCACGGGGACGGTTCCAGATCAGGTCGAAGCAGGTATTGTACAGGCCGTAGCACCCTGCTACGCCGGATGCCTCGGGGTTAGCCGCCATAGTTCTGGACTTGCAGACCATGGCGCCGGCGGCAAAGGCGTCGTTCATCCGGGATAAGTAGTCGGGGGCCAGGGTGTTGTCCGCGTCAAAAACCACGAAAGCATCATACCCCTGCCCCAGCAGCTGGGCAAAAGCCTGGTGGAGGGCGTCTCCCTTCCCGGTCACAGTTCCCAGGCAGCGGATCACACGGGCCCCGGCGGCCAGAGCGGCGGCCTCGGTTCCATCGGTGCAGTTGTTGGGCACCACATAGACATCCCGCAGCTGCTCCGGATAGTCCTGCCGCAGCACGCTGCGTACCAGATTGCCGATGACCGCCTCCTCATTTCGTGCGGCCACGACTACCGCAAAACGGGTCCGGGGCGCCGATCGCCGG